>CAZJRI010000166.1:0-11149 GCA_964548025.1 uncultured Pseudomonadales bacterium | reverse complement strand
AAGTGTCTCTTAGCTCGAAGGACTAACTGTCCAAAAGGTTTTGACGACGTACACTCGCACCGTCTTCTCTGCACTTCTTTTCTCTGTCATCATCATTTCCTCTCAGGCTAACGATGAACCAGAAGTGTCTCTTAGGCAATCAGGCTAATTGGTCCACATGGTGCTGACGGGGTACAACCGGGTGCAGATTCCCGGAATCATCTGCCGTTTTCAGCGACTCCGCATCAGCTTCCTTCCTCACTCCGGCATAAACATGATATCCGTTTTTTGCAAAATGCAGCGCACTCGCTCTGCCAATGCCTGTTGAACAACCGGAAATGAGTAGATTTTTGTTCATAGTCGCAATCCTTTCGATCTGAATCTGGTTCATAAGAAAGCAATTCTATTTTCACCATATCTGGTTTGGTGATATTACAACAAAATCAATTGAGTGGCGGCTACTCGATATAAAAGCAGCGCCGATTACTCTCCTATTCGGCATGTTGGGTGCTAATCGAGGTACGCTGCATTCGTCATCTCAGTCGTTCTCGTGCACCAGTTCGAAGACTTCTGCTGGAAAACGAGGTTGGTTGCACATACTATTCATCAGATGATTGAAGTCGCTGCGAATCACATGCGGGATACAACTTTCAGGATTGGTCAAGCGGTAGATCAGGCATCGCATTCAGGGTACATAATGGAGATGCGTAAACAAAGTTTGCTAAACCACATCGGTTAAGGACAAGGGGAGAAAACAAGTGGCTCAAATTGATGACTACACCTCAACCATGAAGACGGAGCGTCTGAACGAGCTTGGGTTTTCATTCAAGAAAACAGGGGCGTTGGTGCTCGCCCTGGAGCTTGAACTCTTTACACACATAGACGACGGGCATTGCACGGTTGATGACATCGCCGCGAAGCTCGATCTCGACAGTGAGATGGTCGAGCGGCTGGTCAGCGTCTGCAAGGCAATGGATCTGATTCGCGAGGTTGATGGCAAGCTCGAGAACTTCAGCGATGTGTCCCGTTACCTGGTTAAGACCAAACCAACCTACTTTGGTCAGTATCTGATCTATCAGCCGATCTCGGAGTATGACAGTTTCAAGAATCTTGCTGATCATTACACCAGGCCAACGGGTGAACCGCCAAAGAAGGGCAGTTATATAGCGATGATGGAAGATGCCGACAAGGCAAGGCGATTCACAGAGGCCGGTTACAATGCCTCGCTGCCGCTGGCACATAAACTCGCCAAGCGATTCGATTTCTCGCGCTTTAATCACTGGCTCGATGTCGCCGGGGGTTCTGGTTGCTATGCAATCGCAGCCTGCGAGAGGAATCCGGATCTTAAGGTGACCATCCTCGATTTTCCGAATGTTACCCAGATCTCCCGGGAGTTTATTGCTAAGCACGATCTCACTGACCGCATCGGCACCATGAACGGTAACTTCTTTGATGTGCCGTTCCCGGAGGACTGTGATCTCATCAGCTATATCACGCCCCTGCAAAGCTATGTGCCTGAAGAAGTAATCCGGGTATTGAAGAAGAGTTACGATGCGCTCTTACCGGGAGGGAGTTGCCTCGTTATGGACTACATGCTGAACGATGACAAAAACGGGCCCCTTGATCCGGCGTTTTTGAATCTCGCAGGCGTTAGGAACGGCCATTATACGGGGCGGGTGCAATCGGGGCCTGAATTCATAGAGTTCTTCGAAGAGGCAGGATTTGTCGACGTACAGGTGGACTGGCTGATGACGCACCAGCTTGGATTCGTTTGCGGCACCAAACCGGTATGACCGGTCCGCTTGATGGCATCCGCGTTCTGGATGTCGGCACGATGACACCGGGCAAGTACTGCACCTACCTGCTTTCTGATCTTGGCGCAGATGTGATCCGGGTTGAACGGCCTGTTTCGAATCCCAGCCCCCTCATTGATGAAGATCTGATTCTCAACCAGGGTAAACGATCTATTGGGCTCAATCTCAGATCTGAAACGGGAAAAGCGCTCTTTCTCAAGCTTGCGGCAGAAGCAGACGTTATCGTCGAGGGGAATCGTCCCGGCACTGCAGACCGAAACGGCTTCGGATATGAGGCGGTTAAGGAGATTAATAAAGGTATCGTCTATTGTGCCCTGTCAGGGTATGGCGCAACCGGGTCTTTGAACCAGGCACCGGGATATGATCTTATTTTTCTCGGGCTGTCTGGCATGCTACAGGCAATCAATGGAAATGTTGCGCCACCATCTCTTCCTTCAGCTTACCTTGCTGATGGTGTCTCTGGTTTGAGCTGCGCCTATGCCATTATGGTGGGTCTTTACTCAAAAGAGCGCACGGGGGTTGGCAGGTTTATCGATCTTTCCATGTTTGATAATGTCTTTTCTCTTCTGGCGGTGTCACACGGCGTTCGCAGATTACCCGCCACCGAACCGGTCGAGCAGGTACCCTCACCGCTTTACGATATCTATGCTGCCGCGGAGAATACCAGTCTTGTGCTGGGTGCTATCCGTCCTTCTTCAAGTCAATCACTGTTTGCTCACCTGGGCAGACCAGCGCTTGCCGAATCGAGAGATTCAGGTGAGATACGCACTTTTCTAAGCGAGACATTTCTGACAAAAACGGCGCAAGACTGGGTCGCGGACCTAGCGCCCCTGGATATTGAAATAGGCAGGGTCAACGGGCCTCATGAGGCATTCGATCATCCTCAACTGCGTGAACGGGAGATGATCGGTACAACCAGTCATCCTGATGCCGGTGAATTCGAGTTTATTTATCCCTCGATTAATAGTGGTAAAACAAATACAGATGCCGACAGCCGAAGGCAGGTGCCAACACCTGCACCACAGATTGGTGAGCATACAGATGAAGTGCTGAAGTCGATAGGCATTGGCGAATCACGACTGGCCTCGTTGCGTGAAGAAGGTGTTATTTCTGGCTGAGCATCTGTAGACGCTATTTCTTATCAATCTTTACGCACTAAACGCGCTTTGGCATCGAATGGAATGAGCTAACAATTATGATGAATTCACTTTCCACGCTCACGGTTGTTGTACCGGGCTGACCCGATGATAAAGCCAACCGGCACAGCCAACCAGGGTGACAATAACGGCCGCATAGAACAGATACATTTTCAGCGGTGTTATATAGGCCTTGAGCGCTATCCAGTCAGTGGTTTCTGTCAAAGCCAGTACCTGAACAACCCCCTCTATCAGGTCCACGGGGATCACCAGAATGGCCGGGACTGCGAGGTAACGACCAAAACGGGGAAAGAACCGAAATGCCGTACCTGCAAAGAGGCCCCCGTATACAAGAGGAAACGCAACATCCAGCGTGGCCGTGGTCCAGGCATGGGCAGTTTTCTGCTCTGCTGTCATGCCTGATAAAACCGCTCTTACTTCATCAGGTGACGAGATGGCATCAATGAGCGTTAGATCCCAGATTCGACTGACGACAACGAATGAGGCAGCGATGATTAGCGTCAGCGCAAACAATATCCATAAGGTGACGGGTTTCGTGAGCAGAGCAGGCTGGGCGTTGAGGTCTGACATCGGGCTTTATCCATCAGTCTGAAGTCCTATATGTATATCTTTGAAGCGGGGATTTCAACCGGAATCAACAGTGTTGTCAGATATCGAGTAGAGGTTCTGGTTCTATTTTGCTCAGCACGCAGCATGGATTTGGATCAATATCGTAGCTGCTGCTGATCTTATCTCGTGGTTGACGATGCGGATGTTGGCAGTACCATATAACAGGGAGTATTACCCTCAACCCAACGGAGCAAGAAAATGAGCCATAGTTCAGACTCAAAATACCGAATTGAAGGAACAGTGGCACCTGGATTCGAGCCGGTCAGAGACCTGTATGTACACAACATGCAGACACTGGCTGAGAAGAATACCCAGCTCTGCGTTTACCACAACGGAGAAAAGGTCGTTGATCTCTGGGCTTCTGCACCGGATGAAACCGACTTCTCACCGGACTCACTGGTCAATGTATTCAGCAGCGGTAAAAGTCTCGAATCCATTGCAATGGCTTCACTCGCAGGGAAAGGCTTGCTTGACTATAGCGCAAAGATTACTGACTACTGGCCTGAGTTTGGCGCGAGTGGCAAGGATGAGCTGACGGTCGCCGATGTCATGCGTCACGAGGCAGGTCTGGCTGCATTTAATACAGCGATTGAGCCGGAAGACCTGCTCACAGAGAACATCAAGCAGAACAGAATCGGCAACATTATCGAAACTCACCCGCCAAAATTCCGCAAAGGAGAGGGGAACAAAAGGGAATATCACGCCATGACGAGGGGATGGGTCGTCAACGAAGTATTCCGCCGCATAGACCCGAAGGGGCGAACGATCGGTGAGTTTCTTCGTGAGGAGATCAGCGGCCCACTTGAGGTAGATGCCATCATCGGTGTAAGGGAGGATGAACTTAATCGCACCTCAAGGGTTTCGCCGCTCGGATTCGGCTTTCAGTTTGTGGAGAGTTTAAAACCGAGGGCTTTGAACAGAAAGATGGAGCACAATATCTTTCAGATCATCGGCAGGCTGGTCCAGCTATTCGCCACGATGCGAAACAGGTCAACAGCCGGGACGCCTCCCCCGTTTAAAGGCATGAACGAAATCGCGTTTTTCAATGAACCCGCGGTTGCAATGGGAGAAACGCCTTCAGCCAATGCGAATTGCTCTGCAAGGGGATTGGCAAAGATTGCTGCGATGATGTCGTTAGGTGGCACGTGGTCCGGTGCAACCTATCTGAGTGAAGAAGCCTGGCAGGCGATGCATGATCATCCTGTAAAAGCAGATATGGGATTCGTCACAACCAGCTTCACCCAGGGGGGTGTCAACCTCTTCACCGAAGAGGACCAGCAGAGCACCGCGCTTGAGCGTGCCGCCAATGCCGGTCGAGAAGGGTTTTATGGCTGGCTCGGGCTGGGAGGGTCAATCTTTCAATGGCACCCGCAATATAAGATCGGCTTCGGTTATGTGCCAACCTCTCTGAATGTGCTGGACCTTGTGAATGAAAGAGGCAAGGCTTACCAGGCAGAGGTGCTGAAGTGTGTAGAGAACATAAACAAACAGGTTGGCAATTGACTGAAGCGCTTGCTGTTTAGCGTCGGCAGTATTCTAAACCCTATCTGATGCTGCATTAAAATCATGGTACTGTTCGTCTTCACCAACGCACCCTAATCATCGAGAAGGAGGACAAATTCGATGGATGTTTATGAAGCGCTCTATACAACGAGAGCAATGCGCCGGGTTAAAACCGATCCGATCCCTGAAGACGTACAGATGAAAATCATGGATTCGGCGATCCGTGCGCCCAGCGGCGGCAATTCTCAGAACTGGCGATTTATGCTGGTTGACGACACAGGTGTCAGGGGCCAGTTGGGTCCACTATATCGTGAGTGTTTTCAAATGCTGATGGACAATCACTATAAAACCCAGATAGACGCAGCAAGGGAAAACCCGGACACCGAGGAGAGTATCCAATTCACCAAGATGCAGAAATCAGCCGGTTATCTGGCTGATCACTTTGAAGATTACCCGCTCCTGTTCTTCGCTTTCGCCCAGCACGATCCAAGTGGCGGATCGATCTTTCCCGCGATATGGAACGCCATGCTGGCAGCAAGGGCCGAGGGTATAGGAACGGCGATCACGAGTGTGATGGCATTCAGGTTAGAGCAAATGCTCGATATTCTGAAGGTACCAAAAGACCAGGGATGGAATTTCGCGGCCTGTGTCACGATGGGTTATCCCACCGGAAGATGGGGCGTTGCACCACGAACGCCGGTTCACAATGTTGCTTATCGCAATGGTTGGGGAGAGCCTTTGGGCTTTGAGATTGATGAGCCGTTGTGGGGTTAACATAAGTCGAGTCGGAGTAGAATGGCACTTACTTGAAGATCATTTTGTACAATCCGCGTCAAGCAGGACTGATGGTCTTATTCCCGGAGCACGCCTGCGGTCGCAATGGCGACAACCTCGCTTACTCAGGAGCCTGTAGTCTCCTTCGGCGCGCTCGGCGCAGGCTTAATGCTCCTGGAATAAGACCATCAGTCCTACTTACCGCTAGCATAGGTGAACTCCTTAAGTAAGTGCCATTCGGGTCGGTGTAGAGTTCTGACTTGGTAGAATTATTAAATTCTACTGCGCATCGGGAGACGAACGAGTGAAAACTTCTCGCTAAGGATCTACAAATTGGTAGTCAGCCTGCCAGCCTCGCCCCTCGACACTACCGTTGGTGACGAACCAGACAAGCACCTGATTGCTCCAGGTGGTTAGTTCGGGTGGTAATTCTGTGCCGCTGAAGATAGCCATAATCTTCTCATGGGTTCCTGCGCCGTTGAAGAAGTAGATCATGTCGGTCCGACCTTCCGTGTCGAACTCTGTGAATCTGAATTGTATCTTCTTGCCTGCAGGTGCTGTAATCAGCCATTTGCAGTCTGAATCAAAGGAGTAGTTTTCGGGGCCACTACCATCGACCAGGGTGCCTGGTTCATCGAGTTCCACTGTTTCACGACAGTAGCGGTTTTTGAAATCGATTGTTGCCACCTCAAATGACATCAGCCAGTCAAATTTTCTGAATCGGCTCTCAGGTTCGAAAACAACATAGGCCGTTTTACCGGCTACATGGATACTCTCCGGTATATCACTCAGATCATATCGACCGATGACCCTGGCATCTGGTGATTTACCCGTTCTGAATTCGAGTTTACCTTTCGCCTTTTGATTCCTGTTGAATACCGGGCGAAACCTGATGCCATTGAATTCACCAATGGGTTCAATCTGCCAACTTACCCTGCCCTTTGGCGAGGGCGCGGGTCTCAGGTATCCCTCCGTGCGATCGATCAGGTTTTCACCCACAGATCCATTTCGTACATTGCATGCCACCGCGCCGCTCACGTTCAGCAAACCCGCTCCCAGTTTGCCGCGATACTTTATTTCCCCGATCTTCGGAGACAGTGCAGCGTCTATAAGGCAAGCTCTGATCTCAGGCAGAGACAGATCAGGCTGATGCACGCTGACCAATGCCGCTGCGGCTGCTACCATCGCAGCGCCCGCCGATGTGCCGTCTTTGTGGGCATATGCATCGTCGTTTTTGATATCTGCAGATCTGATATCGACAGCCGGAGCCACCAGATCAACAAATTCTCCAAAATTGGATGCCGGGCTTTTACGACCTTCTCTGTCCACCCCTGCCACTGCGAGCACTGTCTTATGGGCTGCCGGGTACTGTTCGCGTTCTTCAGGGAAGTTCCCCACCGAGGCTACTACCAGAATGCCTTTTTGTTCAGCAAGATCAAGCAATCGGGCCTGTTCACTGGTGATGGTGGCCATACCCCATGCACAGAGGATAATATCTGCACCGGAGTCGATGGCATATTCAAAACCCGCATAGGCATCTACTAACAGGGTTGTATCTGCCTGATCACTCAAACTCTTGATCGGCAGAATTCTGATGACCTCGGGCGCAAGATCACCATAGGAGTAACGGATTATCTGGCTCAGAATACCGGCAACGTGGGTACCATGATAATACGCCTCATGATGTCGCGGTGGTTCGACGATGGCATCATCGTCTGCAACATCCCATCCATGGACATCATCCCGATAGCCATTACCATCATCGTCGATGCCATTACCGGGGACCTCCATTACATTCCGCCAGAGGAAAGCCCTGAGATCCTGATGGCTGTTTCGCATGCCGTCATCCACCACAGCGATAACAATGGGGCGCTGGTTCTTCTTTAATTTAAGCTCTGAGGGCGTTGCGATTGCATTGACGAACCAGGCGCCATCGGCCTTTTGGTGAGTCGTGGCTGAGAGGTCATTGCTACCAAGCAGGAAAAATACCAGCAGCACTATTGAAATGCGGTTCGGCATCGGTAGCCTGCTTCTATCGAGCTTACGCCCAAAGCCCGGTTGATATCCGGGCTTTGGCAAGGCCATACAATGCTTTAGTGCCGATGAGTGCTGATGCCTTCAAATCCAGATTTGTAGCCCATGGACCTGGGTGTCAAGCCGGGACCGCTTCCCTGATGAATAGCCGCTCTACCGCGCATATCAGGTATGCCGAATGTCGTTTCGCCATCTCCGCCGTATTGTGTACCCAACAGAGAAAACAGCGCGGTATTCGTTGAGATCGACAGTAACTGACCGTTGCACTGTACCCATCCTACGGGTGCGAAATTAAAACCCGTGAACATAATCTCTCCAAGAAAAGGTTCAGCAGCATTTCTCGAGGGGAAATAACCCTGTGTTGCAATCGCGCAATTCACCGTCAGAAAAGGCTGCATATTGTCCAAACTTGTGTCAATAACAGACAATGTGGTTGGCGGTTGCGCCACCCAATGCTCTGTTCCGCCATCCCAGGTCAATACATGGCCATGAGTGGAGGCAGGATTCAGCCCGATCTGCATACCGCCATCACCGCTGTCATCCGCAAAGAGCGGTTCCAACGCATCAAGCGCTAGTTCTCCCGGTGGACCTTCAGGTCCTGTTGGGCCTGTTGGGCCTGTTGGCCCGGTTGGTCCAGTTGGTCCCTCGGGACCTGTTTCACCATCTGCGCCATCTGAACCATCATTGCCTGCAATGCCCTGTGGACCCTCTGGTCCGATCTTGCCATCAGCACCCGGCTGTCCGGGAGGGCCTTCTGGACCTGTCGCTCCATCTGCACCTGTTTCACCCTGTTCGCCTTGCGCACCATCAGATCCTGGAGGACCAGGTTGTCCGGCCAGACCTCGCTCACCATCTGCACCAGGCGGTCCGGGTGGTCCTTCAGGTCCTGTTGCGCCATCTGCACCCGGTTCACCTTGTTCGCCTTGTGCACCATCAGATCCTGGTGTGCCAGCCAGACCCTGTTCGCCATCTGCACCAGCAGGTCCTGTCGGTCCGGGAGGCCCTTCAGGACCCACTGCACCTACGGTGAACTCGAACTCATCGACATACCTGGAGGCGATCTCCAGGTTAATGCCTGAGTTTTTATTGTTCTTACCGCTCTTCTTGCTCTTACCGCTTTTCTTGCTTTTATCCGAAGAAGAATTGTCGATAACCAGCAGATGATTACCGGTGGAGAGTGCCACATTACCAAGAGACAAGATCATTTCGTCCATCGGGGTAGCCTGGCTACCAATACCCTGGCAGGCCGTTACCACCAACTCTACAATATCGCCATTGATACCCAGTGCCGCACGGGTTTGTCGATTGCGTGATGGACATAGATTCTGCCCTCCCACAACCAGTTCAAGGCCATCAACATGCACCTCGGTGATTAACACTTGTGTATTGTCGGCTAATGCTGACTGCATAATTGAACACAATGCAAACCAGCACAGAGCAATTTTGAGTGTCTTCATTTTATTCCCCATTTAGTTCTTTTTTTTCATTCCAGGACGGCATCAATTCAATCAAGGGGCACGTCTGTCGATACCATACAAAAGACGCTATCAGGCCACAAGCCTTCCCGTGACGATCCGATGAAATGCACGCTGATTGTCTGTATTAGAGGACAAGACCCGTAACAGATCGAGACAGTAGAGGAATTTGGGACTCACCTGTTTGTATTAGTCTTCATTAACAGGACCAGACTGGCTAACACGACGCGCCAGACAGAACATGTTACGCTAACCACCCATTCTGCCAGGATAAAACGTGAATCAGGGACCAGATAGTCATCTGCCCGAAACGAGTGGAGAAACCGAACAACGTGCGCTCTTCAGGCAGGGCTGGAACATTGTTGGTTTTACAGCAACCGTACAATTCTTCAGCGTAGGCATCGGTTACTATACCTTTGGTGTTTACCTGAAGCCCCTCGCTGAAGCGCTTGACGAGAATCGGTTCTGGGTATCGCTGGCGCTGTCCATGCAGACGATTCTGATGGCGGCTTTGAGTCCTCTGGCAGGTCGCATTGTGTCGGAATACTCAATCAAGGCAGCCATGGCAGCCGGGGTCTGCCTGATGTCAGCCGGTCTTGTCATCTGTTCCATGGCTACCAATATCTGGCATGTCTACTTCGGGTTTGGCGTCATGGTGTCGATGGGCGTCGTATTTCTCGGCAATATTCCCTGTAGCATGATGCTTGCTAACTGGTTCGTGCGTCGACGCGGCACGGCACTGGGAATTTCACAGGCGGGTATCACGTTGTCAGGTGTCGTGCTGGTACCGCTTGCAACCTATTTTGTGGTTAATTTCGGCTGGCAGATGTCATTCGTCTATTTCTCTGTGATGGCACCGATCATCCTTCTGCCCCTGATATGGAAGTTCGCCATTCGCTCACCGGAAGAGATCGGTCTGCATCCGGATGGTGACGACACCCCCCCGGCGCTATCGGAAGGCGACGCAGCCACTCACTGGGATATCGCCCGGGCAATTCGCGAACGCGATATCTGGCTCATCAGCCTCATTGCCGGTCCCTGTTATATGGCAATCGCTGCTATCGTCATCGCGCTACCTTCCCATGGCACAGATATTGGACTGACGCCCATGCAGGCTTCGACAGCCGTGCTGGTAACCACCCTGTTCGGTGCTCTTGCAAAACCGCTGGCAGGTTGGCTATCTGACTACTTTCCTAAACGGTTGGTCGTTGCAATCGCGGTTGGGCTGCAGGCCATCGCTACTGCATTACTGTTAGTGGCAGATAATCTTCCAATGTTATGTTTGGCCGGTGGCATCTTCGGGCTGGGGTATGGCGGCATTGCACCACTTTGGTCGTTGCTGCTGGCAGAGAGATTTGGTCTTGCGGATTTCGCCAGGGTGATGGGCCTGGCTATGCCGCTGACCATGCCCTTCAGCCTGATTGGGCTGCCCCTGACGACCTTTGTATTTGAAATGACTGGTAGTTATACGCCAGCCTTTGGTGGTCTTTTTGTCGCTTATGCGCTGTCGGGTGTGTGTATTTGGTTGTTGCGGTTGCCGTCTGATCAGAAGCAGGTTCATAGTGAATAGACGTGGTAGCTGAACTATGTACAAGAATCATGTTTTACCGCTAGCCAACTAACTCTATACCGGCCTTAGTGGCACATAAATGAAGTTTTGAGACTACAGATCCGCATTGGGTAGGCATGTGCTTGTTTTCTGAGCACGCCCGTGGTCGCAATGGCGACTCCCTTCGCTTACTCAGGAGCCTGTAGTCTCCCTCGGTGCGCTCAGCACGGGCTCCACGCTCTGAAAACAAGCACA
>CAZJRI010000165.1:10927-11170 GCA_964548025.1 uncultured Pseudomonadales bacterium | reverse complement strand
CCCTTAAACTTTATACTAAATATTCTAGAACATGGCCGACTAGTTGAAAGGTTACCGATTGTCAAAAAATAACCTTCTGTCGCCGAACTATTTCTTTTAATAACCTATCATTAGCGTTTTTTGTTGATACTCCATAATTTGGTTATAAAACGGATTCGGGTCTGTACCAGCGAAGATGACGTCAAATTCGGGGTGGAGATTACGGGACTCAATGGACGAAGCGGATAATTTATTGTTTACTGA
>CAZJRI010000165.1:2013-10917 GCA_964548025.1 uncultured Pseudomonadales bacterium | reverse complement strand
TCAAATTAAATAACTTCTGTCTGGAAACCGGATTGGTGAATATGGCGGCAGCAAGATCACCACTACGGCGCAGAATTACAACGATTTTAAGGTGCCGCAACCGGCGCCACACGAAAACTGCATTCAGACTCAACAATTGCTAAACCAGGAGGAAAGATGATAGAAAAAATACCGTTCGGAGCAACCGGTCACCTGAGTTCAAGAATCATTTTTGGTGCTGCCGCTCTCGGTGGTCTGCGACAGGAGAAAGCCGACTCGGTATTGTCACTGGCGATGAGTTACGGGGTAAACCATATTGACGTGGCAGCGAGTTACGGAGATGCGGAACTCCGGCTTGCTCCATTTCTCAAAGACCATCGCAAGGATGTTTTTCTCGCAAGCAAAACGGGTGATAGAAGCCATGACGAAGCTTTTGCAAGTATCGAGAGATCTCTAACACGAATGGAAGTCGATCAGCTCGATCTGATTCAGTTTCACAATCTCACCCAGGATGCCGACTGGGATCAGGTTATGGGGGACAATGGCGCATTGAAGGCAGCGCTGAAAGCCCGTAGTCAGGGGATGGTTCGATATATAGGTGTTACAGGGCACGGCACGAGAGTTGCCGAAATGCATCTGAAGAGCCTGAACCGGTTTGAATTTGATTCAGTGCTGCTCCCATACAATTACATGGCTATGCAGGAGCCGCGTTATGCAAGTGAATTTAATGAATTATACAATCTGACACGTGAGAAAAATATCGCGATGCAAACCATCAAGGCTATCGCGAGGAGAAGATGGAGGGATGACGACACTTCTAAACGCTTTAGCTGGTATGAACCTATCAGGGATGAAGACATACTGTCCAGAACAGTCAGTTGGGTACTCAGTCGTCCTGGTATATTCCTCAACTCATCGAGTGACGCGACCTTGTTGAAGCTCATCCTTGACGCAGCCTCGAATTTTGATGCAGAGAGCATTCAGGGATTGGAGGATGCCATTCAACGAGACGCCAAAGAAATGGCGCAGGAACCACTATTCATTCGCGGCCAGACTGATGAAGTAAATTAGCCCCTTTGCTGATCAATAGGAGGATCCGAAATTGCCGGATATGACTTTACAACCAGATCGGACGGTTCAACCAGATGGTCACGTGCACGGTGTGGTCGTCGCCTGTCAACGTGAGGACGAACGCTGGCTTCTGATCAGACGCAGTGCGGTTGTTCCCGCTCCTCTCAAAGTCTGTTTTCCCGGCGGAGGAATCGACGGGGATGAATCGCAAAGTGAAACCGTGGTTCGCGAAATGCAGGAAGAACTCGGTGTAAACGTCGAACCACTGAATTGTGTATGGCGTTTAATCTGGCCAGAGAGTTCACTTACGCTCTGGGGCTGGCATGCTGCATTGAAATCAGCAGAAGTCATTGCGAATCCTGCTGAAGTAGCTGAAATCATGTGGTTGACACCCGATGAAATTCGTACTCACCCAGATCTGATGCCAAGAACGTTAGGTTTTCTTGAATCTCTCCTTAAGCACGTATGATCTTGTAGATGAATCTCGGGATTCTAACGGTCTACTCGTAATCGTTTATGGCTTAATTGATAGCATATTCAGAATTCTTTTTGCGGCACAGGCTGCACCATAACCATTGTCAATATTCACAACCGTAATTCCCGGTGCGCAGCTAACTAACAATGATTGTAAGGCGGTCTCGCCATTTTTTGTCATGCCATACCCGACTGAGGTGGGAACAGCAATTATACTTGACGAAATCAACCCGCCTAATACTGTCGGTAATGCTGCGTCCATGCCGGCAATGCAGATAACAACTTTCATTTTCGAGATTTCTTCAACCCGATCCAGCAATCGCCACAACCCTGCAACGCCAATATCGTCTATCGTAAGACATTGGTGACCATAGAATGCCAGTGTTCTTGCCGCTTCCCTTGCAACACCGACATCAGAGCTGCCGCCGGTAATAATGCCGACCTCCCTGCTTGAACCAATTTCGATTTGGGCAGAGATGCCTGTCTGGGACACCTCGTCATAATCAATCAGACCGGGGAAAAGATTATCCAGTTTTGAAAACTGATCAGCATCCAGGCGGGTGAAGAGCATTGACCTGTTTTCATCTCTTACCTGTTTACAAATTGTTTCAAGTTGAGATAACTGTTTGCCATTGCAAAAGATAGCCTCAGAGAGACCTGTTCTATTTTCTCTCGAGAGATCGAGAACAACCTCAGTATAATCGTTTGACTTATTCAATGTTCAGAGTCTCAACCAAAAATGCACTGCCGCGTTGATACGGCTCTATTGAAATGTTAGCAGTATAATGAGCGAATCCATGTTTTGAAAAAAGATCCGCAACTGTCTTTGTTGCTTCAAGCGCATATTGTGCGTTGGGATCAACTGTCTCATTAGTTTCAATTTCTACCGCAACACCGTTTTTTCTAATGCGGCAGCGAATTCCCTTAATTGAGATTAACAGTTGGAGGTTCTGCCAAAGTGCCTGTTCAACTTCATTGATTACCGGTAACAGTTCGGCGTCAATTGCAATGCCGGTCTCAACACGGCTTGCCAGACAGGGGGCAGCAGGCAGGTCATGGAGATCGGTGAGATCAAGAAACCTCGCAATGTCGCGAAGCGTCGCTTTGTCGATACCAGCCTCAACATAGGGGTGTCGTACCTTGTGTTCCGTTGCGGCTTCGAGACCCGGGCGATAGTCACCAAGATCATCAAGATTGGTACCGGACAATACTGTATGTTCAGTATGATTCGTTACTGTTTCGTATAGATTCGTCTTGCAGAAATAGCATCGATTAGCAGGATTCGCCACATAATCAGGATCGTTTACTTCCCCTGCATCAATGAGATGCAGTCTCCAGGATTCTGATTTTGCATACTGTCTGACTCTTGCAGTCGCCTGGGCCGGTACGGCAGGTGAGACCGCATGGAAAATTTCAACTTCAGGATTCGAACGGTGGGCAACCACCGCCAGTGTCATACTGTCGACGCCACCACTGACAGCCACGGCCACTGGGCCCTGGGACGACAGATTCTGTTGTAGTTCAGCCAGTTTTTCCATCAATTACTTCTTCTCATCCAGTGGTTTTTCATTGAGATCAGATGATTCCAGGTATCTTCTTATTTTACGTTGTTCAATCATGCTTTCAGTTCGCTCAAGATCGGCCATCTCTCCCTTAATTGTCGAGCCCCCGGGTCGCTCCGCGATCTTTATCCGATAGTCCTGATCATTGTATTTGACGCTGCTTTCGCTTCGGTTGAGAATACTTCGGTCAATTTCTGAATGTCTGATTCCCAGGGTAGTCGTCAACCTGAAGCAAGCTTCAAGTACTTCAGGTTTGGAATTTTTCTCACATAATACCCTAATTGATGAACATAACCGGTTTTTCTTTCCCGTCACCGGATACTGGATGACATCCAGAACACCGGTAGTCTTTCGTAGCCCATCAAGTGCAACGGCTATCTCTTCTGCCGTTTGATCATCCAGTTCAAACGATAGCTGGTCGACAGACTCGGTTTGCCACGACTCGTTTCCATCGATGTCGAATTGCAGAATTCTCAGCACATTGGAGATACCGGGGAACTTTTTAGTGCCAAAGCCGAATGCCTGTTTCTTCAGCTTTCCTTTAGTTGAAGATGAGGGGTTAAGACACTTCAGAATTGCGGCGCCTGTCGGAGTAATTCTTTCACCGGCTATACCATCATCGACAAACTCAAAATCCTCAAGAATCAAAGCGGTTGCCGGGGCTGGTACAGGCAACATGCCATGGGCTGTTTTCACCTGACCACTACCCAGAGGTAGTGAAGAAACACTTGAAGAGCTTATCCCTGCTGCATTGATGAGAAAACTTGCACAAACGACATCTGCAATTGAATCCCATGCGCCGACCTCATGGAATGCAACGGATTCTATCGACTTACCGTGTATCTGTGCTTCAGCTTTGGCAAGGATATGGAATATCTCAAGTGCGGTATTTTTAGTCGGCTCATCAAGCTTTGATTTTTCGAGGATTGATCGAATTTCACTATAGTGCCTGTGGTGATGGCCTTCAGCATCAGCAGCAGCCGAAACCGTAAACCGGGTCCCGGAAAGTACGCCGTCGTTAAACGGTTCATGAGTCAGGGTTACCAGTTCGTCAAATCCAGCGTCAGAAATCAGCGGTTGCAGTTCCGATGCGAACTCTGGAAAACAATCGAGCATTGAGCCGATGAACATGTCGCCAGAAATCCCGCCTACCAAATCCAGGTGTATATGCATATCGCTTTATAACTAACTCAACATCAGATGGGTCGGACCGCACAATTGTGCGATATTAATTCCCTGGCTACAGGCGTCCTGGCAGGGTTTTCCATCGCAGGTGAGACATTCATTAGCAGAAACATCCAGCATGGCATATTCTGCTTTTGCGAACGGGACATTGCCATAGTCCGTAGCATACATTCTGGTTCTTAAAACGTCAGATATCTGAACGTCGTAAGGGCATGCACCTGAACAATCATCACAAGCGTGATTGCAATAGGTCATGTTGGTAAGACGGGCATATTGTTCCAACAATTTGAAGTCAACCTCTGTAACCTGCTTCACGCCTGATGCGCCAAGATATTCAGCGATGTTCGCTTTGCTGGTCATCGAGACTATTGAAATATCGACATTGGGACTTGATAGTGCCCATTTGAATGCTGCCTGCGAGTATGTATGTCCATCTGATTCAAACGGTCTCATATCGTTCAGTCTTGCGCCACGAAGCACTTTCATTGCGACGACACCGACATCCTGTTTCTTCGCTTTGGCCATGACCCGGGGTAAATCCGGTTGATTTGCAACGAGATCAAACGAGCGGATAAATTTCTCATAAAACGCGGGATCCTGGCCGAAATTATGGCCCAGCAGCAGTACATCAACCAGGTTGTTATCAAGTGCATAGTCTGCGCATTCAATCAGGTTACCCGCATGGCCGGAAATTCCTGTAAATTGGATCTTGCCTTGTTTCTTTGCGAGTTCTGCGAATTCGTACCATTCATCGTTCTTCATTCGGGAAGTGTTGTTGACAGCATGATTAAAGAAAATTTCTACATGATCCGTCTGTAATCTGGCAAGACTCTCTTCCAGCGATCTCATGATTGTCTCTTTTCTGGTATCTGAACCTGCGAATGTTTTAGTCGCGAGATGTACTTTGTCTCTTTTTCCTTTCAGGGCATTACCTATGACGGTTTCAGAATTACTTCTGGTATAGCTCTCGGCAGTATCGATGAAGTTAATACCGTGATCAATCGCATAGTCTACGAGGTACTCATCACCGCTATTCAGTTGACTGGAACCAAATGAAATATCGGATAGCATGAGGTTTGTGCGGCCGAGTCTGACATATTCTTTGACTCCGGATTCGGTATCCGTCGAAGTATCAGCCCGGGCGATGGAAAATCCGCCCGAAAGGCCTGTAACCGCGCCCGTAACCGCGCCAAGTTTCAAAAAGGCACGTCGATTTACTGTCTTCTTCATATTCTTTTCCTCCTTTGAACAGTACACCTGCCCACGTTCAAGATCAGGTGTACTGAACCGTAGGGCGAGTTTAACTTAAGTTTGAGCCAAGCCGAAAGGTTCTCCCCGCCAGGCTCTCTGAATAGACCGCTCATGGCGGGTATTCCCTTGATAAGAGACCGGAATGCAGCGGAAAAATAGTCAAGTTGTGAGAGAGGAAATTTCAAACTTACAGACGGGAAAACAAACTAAAATCCCCATCAGCTTGGCTTTCATGGGGATTAAAAGGTGGCAACAGAAAGTTGGAACAAAAATCTCCCCGGCTTCTATTCAGACTGGGCACCGGATTATACCGATCGATTCTATAATGAACTGGACTATAAACCGGGGGATCGAGAATTACTTAAGGCATTTGCGGCCTCAACACAGGAAGGGCTGATTTGTGATCTCGGATGTGGCCCGGGTCATATTGGCTCATTCCTTATGGAAGCAGGCCGGGTATTCGAAGGTATTGATATTTCACCCGGTATGATCGAAATTGCGAAAAAGAAGCATCCCTCTGAGACATTCCGTGTTGGCAGCTACTTTGATCTCCCGGTTGAAGATTCAAGATATGCAGGCGTTGTGGCTTTTTATTCGTTAATACACTGTCAGAAAGAGCGATTGGTATACGCTCTCAACGAGATCAGCCGTGTGCTTGTGACTTCGGGCCAGATTCTTGCTTCATTTCATGAAGGCACATCGAGTTTGACGAAGGATTCTGTCACTTTTAATTTTTTCACCCGGGCAGAAATTGAAAACTCATTGCATCAGGCGGGTTTTGAAGTTGAAAGCATCATGAGCAGAGCCAGCTATCCGGAGGAAGGCAGCGACTGGTCCCGTATTTATGTGACTGCCGTCAAGAAGGAGACTATTGCTGCGCGATGATCTGCTGCTGTTTCAATATTTCAAGCTCGTCTTCGGGTATACCGAAATCCTGGAAAATCTGGTCTGTATGTTCTCCTAGCAGGGGCGCGCGAAATCTTGGTCTCACGTCCGCTGTCCTGAATCTCATTGGAATATTGACTGTTTTGTATTGACCGATAGATTCGTGCTCCATCGTTGGAAACACATTGATAGCCTTTGCCTGGTTATCCTTTGGCACTTCGTTCAATCCAAGTACAGGTCCCCAGATCAAACCAGCAGCGTCGAATACTTCTCCCCACTCATCTCGACTTCGGGCTGAGAGGACCCGGTCTATTTCAGGGACAAGTTCGTGCATTAACCTGAATCTACTCCTTGCATCAGCGAGCCTTTCATCACGAAGCCATTCTTCCTTTCCGATGGCGTTGCAGAATTTTGGCCAGGCAGATGCCTCAGGCATATTCAGTACTATCCACTTACCATCTCCACAGGGATAACGATTTGCGGTTGGTAGCAACATCTGCTCTCGAGATCGTTGTCGCACAGGTGCCTGGTCCACTGCTGTGGTGGCGTAATCGGTTGCCTGAGTCCAGATGGCGGTTTCATACAACGAGGTTTCGACTGCCTGGCCTTCACCCGACTTCTCTGCCAGACGCAGTGCCGCAAGTATAGCGCCAACCAGTGCCAGACCTGCTGTATGATCGCCCTGGGCGGGTCTTGCCATGGGGACTGTGCCATCAGTACCCTCACGCATGGCGTCGTACAGACCTGATCGCCCGAAGAAAGCGGTCACATCATAGCCCGGCCTCCAGGCATCGGGACCAGAGGTGCCATATCCGGTCAAGGTTGCATGAACCAGTTTCGGATTTACCGCGAAGAGAGACTCCGGATCCAATTGGTACTTTTCCTGCCGCTGACCGAGCAGGTTACAGAGAAAGATATCGGCTTCTTTGCAAAGTCGCTGTACCAGTTCAATTCCCTTTGGGCTGGTCAGGTCAATACAGATTGACTGCTTGCCCCTGTTGTCGACGTCGAACTGAAAATCGTATTCTTTGACTGCTTCATCGTCCACCTTAGGTGAACGTCCCGTATCTCGCATTGGATCACCGTCTATGGGCTCTATCTTAATAACTCGCGCGCCCAGGTCGGCAAGAATTGCACCTGCGCTTGGTG
This sequence comes from uncultured Pseudomonadales bacterium, assembly GCA_964548025.1. Taxonomy (GTDB): domain Bacteria; phylum Pseudomonadota; class Gammaproteobacteria; order Pseudomonadales; family Azotimanducaceae; genus JAHRVQ01. The sequence continues at coordinate 3,361 of CAZJRI010000165.1, read as the reverse complement.
CTGCCATCCAATTGTCTATTTCGATTACAGTGATATCATCCAGAGGTGCTAACACGTTTTTGCCTTCAATCACAAAAGCTGCCTATGGTACTTGAATGTACACTTAAAGGTCAGCCTGGTTTGACATTATGACCAAAGATTTTGCATTTAGACCCTTTCATATCAGTGACCTTTATATGCTTTATCGGATATGTCTTGAGACGGGTGCCGACGGTGATGATGCAACGGGCGAAATAGACAGTGAAATTCTTGGCCACTTTTACGCTGCGCCCTATGCGATTCTGGAGCCTGAATTATGTATCGTTCTCACCAGGAGAGGCGCACCTTGCGGTTATATTCTCGGCACCGCTGATTCGCAGAATTTTGAAGCACGTACACGCATTGAATGGTGGCCGACTCTCAGAGAGAAGTATCCGAAACCAGACCCGGGTGACCCGAGTCGCGAGTCATCCGTCATTCGTTCGATTCACGAGGGATACAGAGCACCCGAACTGTCTGCGGATTACCCCGCTCATCTTCATATCGATATATTACCGAAAGGGCAGGGATCTGGACGTGGTGGACAATTGATCGACCTATTTATCGAACAACTCAGGCGTAAAGGGGTAGAGGGGTTACACCTGTGCGTAAGCCGGGGAAACAAAAGGGCAATGGATTACTATCCGAGATTCGGCTTCAAAATAGTTGATGAATCAGCCGGTGAAGTCACCTACGGCATGAAACTGTGATTCCCGCTAGATAATTTTCTGTGATTTCAGGTACATAAACAGTTGCCTGTCATGCCGACTTGTTGCTGAAAGCCGACCCTGACGTACCCAGGGTTCAAAGTGCTGGCTCTCAACACCCTCGGGTTCATCCCCCATGACAGTTACGCGCTGAATAATCCTTTCTCCTTCGAAATCGTTGATGACGAAGTGTTGTGTGCATCGATTATCCCAGATACCAACTGCACCTTCAGTCCAGTGATACCTGACGGTAAACTGAGGATGACTCACCCAGCGGGTAAGATAAGAGAGCAATACCTCACTCTCCGTTGCATTCATTTCAACAATGCGGCGTGTAAAGTGTTCATTGACGTAGAGCGCCTTGCGTCCTGTATCCGGATGGACTCTTACAACCGGGTGAATTACAGCCTTCTCTGGTCTGTTGTGAGGCAAGGCATCATGCAGGGCAGTCAAACTCTCACATAAAGCTTTCATTGGATCAGACAGACCATCGTAGGCGGCTTCCAGATTTGACCACATCGTATCTCCTCCTGCCGCAGGACACTTCAACATATTCAGGATTGCCATCTTCGCCGGTTGCGCCTGAAATGTGATATCTGAGTGCCACTCGTCCGCGACTCCAC
>CAZJRI010000165.1:0-2003 GCA_964548025.1 uncultured Pseudomonadales bacterium | reverse complement strand
AAATATCTCGGGGAAGTCCTCATAAGGCATGCCCAGATTTGGATGTCCCTCCAGGTCTCCAAAGTAACGACCGAATTCCACATGATCCGACATGTCCAGAAACTGTTCCGGGAAGAAAAGTACTTTATGGTCAAGGAGCAATTGCTCAAGAGCGGCTTTCTCCTCATTGTTCGAATTGGCCAATGATACCCCCCTCACTTCAGCACCAATTGAACCAGACAGCTTTGTTATCTGCCAATTTTCACCAGCCATATTTCGAATCCTTGTTTGCTTGTTCTTGATAGCTTGTTCTAGTTTGCTTGTTCTTGAATACTTGTTGTAGTGAGAATAAACCAAGTGCAACCATATCCAAAGGTTGTCTGTGCTAGAGTCGGTTCATGCAAGCGATCTGGATTGAAAATGGCGAGTTGTCCTGCAGATCTGTCTCATCTCCGGTCATGGGAGAGGGTGAAGCCCGGCTAGCTGTCCAGCTTGCCGGTATCTGTGGAACGGATCTCGAATTACTGAACGGTTATTATGGATTCGCAGGCATTCCCGGCCACGAATTCGTCGCACGGGTCATTGACGGACCCGATACATGGATTGGCAAGAGAGTTGTGCTTGATATCAATATTGGTTGCGGTAAATGTGAGTATTGCCTTAAAGGGCTACACAAGCATTGTCGATCCAGAGAGGTAGTTGGTATCAAGAACAGGCAGGGAGCATTTGCGGAAGAAATTGTCGTTCCTGTCGATAATATGCTGACAGTCCCGGACTCGGTGAGTGATGCTCTTGCCGTCTTTATTGAGCCACTTGCAGCGGCTTTGGAGATCCTTGAGCAGATTGATCTGAAGTCGGATACCCGTACTCTCATCGTCGGTGCCGGAAGGCTGGCGAGTGTTGTTTGTGCCGTTCTCATTCATGAAGTGGACGATCTGACTGTCTGCATGCGTACCCCATCGCGGATGACTGCCCTCAACGAATCTGCTCATTTGCTGAGTCCAGACGAAATCGAGACAGAATTTGATTGCGTGATTGACTGTACTGGCACTGCAGCAGGTTTTGAGGTTGCCCTAAACGCGACGAAACCGGCCGGTCATCTGGTAGTAAAGAGCAGTTATATTGAAAAACTGGCAATTGACATGAGTAGAATCGTAATCGATGAAATCTGTCTCCATGGTTCAAGGTGCGGACCAATGGCTAAGGCGATTGAACTACTGGCGAGCCAAAAAACAATTTTGCCCGAACTTGTGATACGGCAATATCGGCTTGAAGATTACAGACAAGCATTTCAGGATGCCATGAAGCCTGAGATAAGTAAGGTATTATTCAAACCCTAGAGATATCAGTTGAAATCATCAAGCAGGACAAATTGAATCGGTTCTCCACCCCCATCCGCATCGGTTAGGATCAGACTGTAAATATTGTTATTGTCGAGAGTGACCGGTACAGGACCCAATAAAGGCTCAGCGGAGCCTATATTTGTAACAACCAGATCGAAAGATCCGGCTTCCAGTTCTACTACAACCTGCTTCAATTCCTCCAACCCCGCGGCCAAGGGTAAACTGCTCGAGATACTTTCACCGGCATCCACAACATAGAAATCGATTGCTCCCGCCGATGAGGACACGTTTGTTAGCTGCAGCCTGGCTCGACTGGGTACCGGGCGTCGGTTGTCTTCGGTCAATGATACCGAATTGGAGTCTTCATGACCCGATGCTGCAAGCGTTAGAAAATCACCAGGGGCCAGCGTTCTGGTTGATGTTGCGATAATATTGGTTGGATCTCCAGGGATGCTGACGGTGAATTCATGGTCGCCGGGACTTATCGACTGATATTCTCCCATGCTGCGAAAAGACTGGTTGCTCTCAACTAAAATGCCGTCAACACTGATATCAAGAGGTCCTCTATCAGATACCATGTTTCCTACCCTTATTGCACTGTTCAAGGGCTCGTTTGGAAAAGCAAGAGCATTACTCACTGATGTCAGGCGGACTTTTTCTTCTCCAGGACCAAAATAATCG
>CAZJRI010000164.1:0-11272 GCA_964548025.1 uncultured Pseudomonadales bacterium | reverse complement strand
GTGTCAGGATTGAAAAGCACCGTATGACCATCAGCACTCAGGTCAGAAGGTCCGGGTGGGCGTATCACACCCACGGGTTTTGGTATATCAATCGGTCCGCCCAGTGCAGATGAAGCTGGAAACTTTTCATTTGGCCACGATCTGATTCCATCATATGAACAAAGAACCACACTTTCCGTTTCAATGCCGGATCGAAAAACCGAGACCGACCATTCATCGAATGTCAGAACCAGAAATGGCCAATTGAATGCTGAAAAAGCACCGGGCGGGTACTGATCCGATACATCTCCACGTAGAACCCTATAAGTTGTTTTTATCACCTCGTCGCTATTTGACAGCACAGCGGCTGAAGCAGCAGACTGACGCCAGGCACTACCGGCTGAGAACAGGGGAATCGGGATCGAAAAATCCCTTACGATAAAGTCTGTATCCTGACTTTGTGCAAGGGTTCCAGACAGATAGCACGACAACGACACACAGATGAGTAAGTTATATCGAGTTTGTTTCCAATTAATCCTCATCATCCACGATCCAACCTGGAGACTTTTTGGCATCCGTTATTAAATATGCATTGGAACGAAATGGTACGCAAGCTAATTAACTTGTACATATGACATGGATGATTCACAAATTCCCAGTCTCACACTAACGGATGAGATACTTGCCGAAAGAGAGAAATGGCAGTTCAATGGCATCCTAAGACCGGATTTTGCAGAATCTCCAGCACAGGGCCAGGAATCTGTCTGGGATTATCCGCGACCACCGATTATTCAAGCTGTGTCTGAAGACCTGAAGGTCGTTCACGACAATCAGACAATTGCCTTGACCACGGGTGCTAAACGAGTCATTGAAACTGCTGGCGCACCAACCTACTACTTTCCTCCTGAAGACGTACAGATAGAAATCAGGGTTACAAAAAACGATTACTCAACCTGTGAATGGAAAGGACTGGCAGAGTCGATCATGGTTGGTGAACTCATCGTTGGCTGGCGCTATATCAAAATGTTCCCTGAATTCAGCGAACTCTATCAATGGGTGTCGTTTTACCCCGCAAGAGTGGCATGTTTTATCGGAGAAGAACGGGTCCGGCCTCAACCGGGCGGGTATTACGGTGGTTGGGTAACAGATGAACTGAGCGGACCCATCAAGGGTGAAGCAGGCAGTGAGTCCTGGTGACTGATACGATTGTCAATAGACTGCTGCCACCAAAGTTAACGAATCTCCGGCTATAAATACATCAAAGGTTTATCGGCCAGATGCTTGCCCTCGAACGCCTCCGGTAAATAGCTTGTATGTGCCTCGATCAATTCCCGTGTCATTGCACGAATCTCATCCAACGTCAGAATTGTTGCTGTCAGCGGATCAAGGCACATGGCCTGGAATACCATCTCAGGGTCCGCCTCAATACTCGCCATGACTGCCAGTTTTTGTACGTTGATCTGGTTTCTGTTTATCGCTGCCAGATGTTCCGGCAGTTCTCCGACTTTTAATGGCTGAACGCCATTCCTGTCGACCAGGCATGGCACTTCAACACAGGCCTTCTGAGGGAGGTTATCAATCAGCCCCTCATTTTTGACGTTACCATAGATTATTTCTTTTTCACCGGTGACCATCGCATTTACTATCCGCGACCCGTATTCCTCACTACGATTCAGGTTCACTGGCAATTCCCAGTTTGCCATTTTCTCCATTGTCTCTCGCCAGTCAGGACGATCATAGAGTTCTTTGATAAAACCCGGCCCGCCATTCCAGCTACCGCCGGGACAGTAACGCGTAATCATCTCCTCATTTTTGCGGAACCAGGGAGAGTATTCAGAATTATGACCGGCTGCTTCCGTTACCGGAAACCCGAAGTGCTTAATATATTCAAGGCGGGATGTATCCTTTTGCCAAAGCAACTTGTCTTCCGCCAGGTCTCTGATCTTCGGCAGAAGATCCTCTCCGTTGCTTTCAAATCGGGTGATCCAAGCCTGGTGATTAATACCGGCACAGCTAAAGTTGATCTCCTCAATGGGAACATTCAACCGACTGGCCCATTGTGCAGTTGTACCCTGAACCGAGTGGCAGAGACCAACAAGATTGACTGCTGGTACAACCTCGTACATCCCCCAGCACAACATAGCCATGGGATTGGTGTAATTAAGCAGTTGCGCTTCGGGACATATCTCGGTTATATCTCTGGCGACACCAATCTGGTGAGGTAATGTCCGCAGGCATCGCATGATGCCTCCCGGCGTCAGCGTATCACCGATTGCCTGACTCACACCGTAACGGGCAGGGATATCGATCTCTGCCTCGATAGCTTCGAAGCCACCGACCAGAATGCTGCTGATCACAAAATCTGCGCCAATCAACGCTTCTCTTCTTTCCTGGTGCAGGGAGAATTCAGCACCATCATATTGGCCTTCTGAGAATATCCTGGTCACTATCCTGCCTGCGAATTCGAGTCTTTCAGCATCAGGATCGACCAGGGCAAAATGCGCATCGCGAAGCTCAGGATAAGTAAGCAGATCCGCTGTCAACCTGCTTGAGAAGACCAGGCTACCCGCCCCTACAATCACAATCTTGACCTGGTTCTCTATCATCTGAATCTCCCGAATTAACAAAAAGAGAAAAAATGCAGGAAGTCGATCTACACCGGATACAACTTGCAACCGGAAATATGCTAACTTCATGCACTAGATCGGTTTAGCATCTCAACTATGATCAAGTCTTTCAATGGAACCCATCCCCAGGTTGATGATACAGCCTTTGTCAGTGAAACAGCACTGGTTATGGGCGATGTCGTCTTACGAGCACATGCAGGCGTCTGGCCGGGTGCGATCATCCGTGGCGATTTTGCCAGAATAATCGTAGGCGAGAATACGATTATTGAAGATAATGTGATCGTTCACAGTGGCTCCGAACTTGAATTGGGTAAAAATGTTATCGTCGGTCACGGTGCGGTGGTACATTGCAAAATGGTGGGTGACAATTCCCTGATTGCCAACAACTCTACACTGCTGGACGATGCCATCATCGGAAACTACTGTATTATCGGTGCGGGTTGTGTTGTAAGTCCCGGTACGGTTATTCCAGATAAAAGCCTTGTTTTCGGTGTGCCTGGTGAGGTGGTCGGAGAAGTTAAACAACATCAGATGGATCGCCTGCAAAGAGGCAATGAGTCATACCAGGCCATGTTTGATCAGTACCGGAAAGATGGAATCTGAAACAGGGTTACAGGTGACGACTAACGAGATTAAGGAATAGTGATGAAATTCAGCTTCAGCGATGAACAGGAACAATTCCGCGAATTCGTCCGCAAATTCATGGAAACGAATTCCCCGACGTCTGAGGTCCGCCGCATCATGGATACCGAAGACGGATATGATAAAGACGTATGGCAGAGTCTAAGCGAATCACTGGGGCTGCCGGGTCTTCATATACCCGAGCAATATGGCGGGCAGGGTTTTGGCCCCGTAGAACTCTGCATTGCGCTCGAGGAAATGGGACGCTCCCTCTTCTGCGCCCCCTACTTTGGCTCATCTGTTCTGGCAACCACGGCGATTATTTACGCCGGTTCAGACTCAGAAAAGGATTCACTGCTGCCAGATCTCGCTACCGGCGAACAACTGGCTGCCTTTGCCTGTGCAGAACCCGGCGGACATTGGGAGAGCAGCGGTATTTCGATGGTCGCAACCGACAGCGGAGGCAAGTTTCATCTCAATGGCCGAAAGAGCTTTGTGGTTGACGGACTTATCGCAGACCTGATTATTGTCGTTGCCAGATTACCTGATACGAGCGGAGATGAAGGGATTACTTTCTTTACCGTGAAACCCGATGCCGCTGGTTTGGACAAACAACGTCTCGATACTATCGATGCGACCCGCAAACTGTCAGTGATTGATTTTAAGAATGTGGAAGCTGAATTGCTGGGTGAATCAGGTAATTCAGGAGAGGCACTGAAAAAGATACTGGATCTTTCCTATATTGCTCTCACAAGCGAAATGGTTGGCGGTGCTCAGAAACTCTTCGAGAATGCCCTTGACTATACCAAGATGCGAGTTCAGTTCGGTCGTACGATTGGCTCATTTCAGTCTATCAAGCACAAATGTGCCGATCTCTTAATCGACGTCGAGATGGCCAAATCGGCTGCATATTACGCAGCCGAAGCAGCCGCGGATGACTCTGATGATTTAAGCGCTATTGCATCGTTGGCAAAAGCCTGCGCTTCAGATACCTATACCAATGTTGCCGCGAACACGATTCAGTTACATGGCGGTATTGGTTTTACCTGGGAAAACGACACTCACCTTTATTTCAAACGGGCCAAGAGTTCCGAGGTTTTCCTGGGCGGCCCTGAAATGCATCGTGAAAGACTCATACAACACTGGAATGACCAGATTTAGGTGAACACATGACCACGGCAACTGAACAATCTATACGCGAAGAAGTGAATCAATGGCTCGGTGAACACTGGGATGCCAACATGGATCTGGTGAAATGGCGCACCTTGCTGGCTGATTCAGGCTGGGGCGTCCCTGGCTGGCCCAAAGAATGGTATGGACGAGATTTATCTGCGGGACTAGTCAATGCCGTACAGGAAGAATTTCGAAATTTCGGCGCGGTGGGCGTCGCGCAATCCGGCGTGAGGATGCTCGCAGCCGCCACACTGATGGAACATGGTTCTGAAGAGCAGAAAAAGAAGTTCCTGAAAAGGATACTCACTGGTGAAGATAACTGGTGTCAGTTATTCAGCGAGCCAGGTAGTGGATCTGACCTTGCAGGCACAACAACAAAAGCTGATCTCAAGGGTGATACCTGGAACATCAACGGCCAGAAGGTATGGACAACCAGTGCACATCACGCCCAGTACGGCCTGCTCCTGGCCAGGACAGACTGGGAAGTGCCGAAACATCAGGGTCTTTCATACTTTGTTATCGAGATAGAACAACCAGGCGTTGAGGTAAGACCGCTCAGGCAAATGAATGGTCATGCATCATTTAACGAGGTCTTTATGACGGATGCCAGCGTACCAAAAGATATGCTGGTGGGAAAACTCAACCAGGGTTGGTCCGTGGCAATGACCACTCTGGCAAACGAGCGTCGGGGTGCTGACGGATTGAGGCAGCAAGGCGGTGGTGAACGCGGCCAGGGTACGATATTTGAGGAGCTGGAAGCCGAGATTAAAACCGTGATGGAACCCTATACCTGGTATCCACAAAGAGCAGGCCGATCAGACCTGATGATTGACAGAGCAGCAGAAACCGGGAACCTGGACGATCCTTATGTACGCCAGGAAATTGCAAAAACCCTTATTCTCTACAAGACCAGCCAGTGGACCGCTCGGCGCGCGAGGGAGGCCCAGATTCTGGGCAGACCCCAGGGCCCGGAAGGATCACTTGGAAAACTCGCTGCCAGTAATGTCGCCAGGGCAGCAGCAAAGGTACATACACTGATCACCGGCGCCGACTCTATGCTGAAGGGTGAAGACGCTCCCATGAATGGACTCATTTCTGAAATCCTGCTTTCTGTTCCCGCTGTCTCAATTGCCGGAGGTACAGATGAAATCCAGCGGAATATAATTTCGGAACGGGTGTTGGGACTGCCTAAGGAACCTCGAACCGATACGGATCGCCCGTTCCGTGATGTACCAAGAAATATTACCAGCTAAACCGACCAGGCATCTCACTTCATTGACTCGCCAAATTCGAATTTAATACGGGTAGTGACTTTTTCAAGAACGGTCACATCTGCCAACCAGTGTCCAATCGAAAAACATCCAAACGAAAACACCGTATTAGCTAATTTTGCCGTACGGCATACCATAGAAGCTGGATCAGATAGTTTCTTAAACTCGAGTCTTCGAAGCTCATTAACCGGCTCAGGGCTTCAATCTCCCACTGTCCGTCCTGTTGTTTGAAGAGCCACAATGTGCAGATTTCGTTTGACGAAGGTAGCCCCTTATCCTCGTATGGACAGTGCGGCACAGAATCATTGGAAAGAATGAGCGTATTACCTGCCAATGAGATTTTGACAGGCAGAGGCGTCTTACCCAGTTGCATTGTCACCACATGGTTGGCAGAAGCCTTTCGTACCTTCAATTGATCGTTGACGACTTCATTCAAACTGGTCGGATTCTCTGAAAAAAGATTTATGCTGACCCGTCCCATTTGTAAGCGTTGCTGGTAGTTAGTTACATAAACAGGCGGAGATTGCGTTTGACGACTGCGAGTCACCATATTAACACCAATCAAATCTTCCTCCCCACCCAACTCCCTGATGGTGGATTGCGCCCAGTAAAGGAAATTATCAATCCGACTCGGTATTTCGCCCGTATCTGCAACAACGTAGGGAGAATTCTCCCGGGTAATCGTGGTATTCACACCAGTCGGAAATCCCAGCGTCAAACTGAATCCCTGGCTTAGCACCTTTATTTCATCGTTAGCTCTGATGGTCTGAAATACAGAGATTGGCAACAGTTCGCCATTTCGCTTGATCTGATAAGCCCGGTGAGGCCCGTCAAAACTGTAAATCCAGGCATCGGCATAAACCGATGGGACAGATAACACACAGATTAGCAATAACGTTGATGTGAGTATGGTAGATCTAAGTATGCATGTTCTAGGCATGCCTATACCTAAAATAGTCATCGATTCTGTAGATGAAATGCATAATCTGAACCGTTAACAACGGAAGGACGAGGTTGAACCACATTCCCATCTGAAGCAACCATAAAGAGACAGGAATCACGGCAATCACGAAAAGGACGCTGGAGATCAGCAGCCCCGAAAAAGAGGTAAAACGCGCGAATGAATAACTCATCAGTGTAATTGCAAGTAGTTCTATAAGCAGCGTAATCCACAGAGGCGGCCGCTTTACGACGCCCATTTCAAGGTATGAGTGAATAGCATTGGCAATAACAAAGTAACCGGGCATAGGACCCAGAGATGTCAGGTAGCTATCATTTGAAAATTGCACACTGGAACCGATAAGCACGATCTGGTCCCGAAGCCATTCATCTGATACATCACCAGTTGATTCAGTCAGAGGCAGAACACTTCGTACTTCATATAATGAAACCATTCTGTCTCCATTTTGAATCAGCGGTACCCTCACCCCTTCTGGAATATCCCAGGGTAGTCTGAAAAATATCCACTGTTGCATGGTCTCGGTCGTCCGGGATTGTTCTAAATTTGAGGCAATCAATGACTGCACAGATGAAATTACCGAACGGTCATGCAGTTCAATCGATAAGTGCCCGCGCCGAACCTGCCGTTTATCATCAATTTGAAAGTAGGCACTACCCCAATGCACTAAATCATTTTCATTAACCGCTTTATCAAGAAAGGATGGAGAAACATGATATTCACCCTTCTTCTTCCATACAGGTTTTATCAGTATCAACTGCGGCAATCTGTCATAGTTCTCAAGGAAATTCTGCAGTGCCAGATCATCTTCCACCCTGTCACTGGTACTACCAAGATCCAGATCAACAACAACGACCTTCGCACGACTGTTGGTTGCATAATCAATGATGTTCAGCAATTTCTTACGGGGCATATACAGTGGATTGTTCCATTTGCGCCAGGAGGCATCATCAATGTCCAGCACGGCATATGAATGGCCATTATCGGAGTCAACCTGAAACTGCTGTATTCTGGTCACCCAGTCCAACGAGAAGGACTCAAGGTCATCTATAAACCCGACCGACTGAAAATTCCAAAGTAGAACCGAGATAAATAATCCCAGCAAAAGGTTCTGGACGAGCTGCGCACGAAAGCCGGATCTGTAGAGATGAATTCCCTTGAATAGTTCCATGGCACTTGTTCGCTCTGTGCTTTTTGATATTGGTATCAGTCTACCTAACTCATACTGCTGACAGGAAGCCTCTTGAAAAGTTATATCGCAAGTGATATTAAATTACGACCGATCGCTGCTTCAGGCGCAAATGATAGTTACCGTCAAAAAGAGTCCAGCTCTGGTTCGGAAAGTCTTCCTCCTCCTGATATTAATTTGTGGCAGCAATTCCAGCGCTGACACATCCAGCCTCGTGCAGGACGTCTCGAGATCACTGGGTGAGAGAAATGATGATTCCCTTAGCCAACTCGTTACAAGACTTAGTGAAGAAATCAATGCTAATGAGGCATCGTCAGAAACCCTGACGGCACTTGATGTTCTTGCCCAGGCCCATATCAGATTAGGTCAGAAAGACGAAGCCTTCACCGTTCTCAATCGCGCTTTCGGCTTAATTGAACAATTACCTGCGACCACCAGGACCCCAGAAGAAATCAGGAAAATTGCTGTGGGTTATCGTGAACTTGGCGCAAGACGGAGTGCCAGAGACACTATTCAGCGTTCTGTGCAGATTGCAGAACGGCAGGGGACTGTCATTGAGCGTATCGACCTGCTGTCTGAACTTGCCGTACTGCAGGCAGAGACAGAGGACTTTGACAACGCGCTAATTACGGCAGACAAAATACTGGGGTTGCTCGATGAAGACGATCATGAGGGGATAGCCCGTACCAGAGTCAATCGACTCAAGAACCTGGTTCACCTGTCAGCAGACATTGAAACAATAAACGCTGAACTCAAGCTCATCAAATTCAGGCTCTCAAAAATTGTACTCGATAAGGAATTATTGCTGGATCTCTCTGCAGTATTGCTACAAGCAGGTCTTACAAATCAATTCAGGTCGGATATCAGTCAATTTCTCGATCAGGTGAAGACTGCAAATCTCCAATCAGATAATCCCAGGATCGGCGCATTCATTCACGGTTATCAGGCGATGATTTCAGAATCTGACGGAGAATGGCAGAAAGCACTGGCTTTAACTCGCAAGGCACTGAAAGTGAGTCAGGAAAACCAACTGGAGGAACTGATCTATCTTTGGTTCTGGCAAATAGGCCGCCTGCAGAAATCAAGCGGTGATTATGACGTTGCTGTTATCAATTACCAACGAGCATTGCAGTCGGTGTCGGCGATTCGCAGTGATCTGCTTAAAACAAGCTATGGCATCTTCAAGCGCCGGGTACTACCCGTTTACGCAGAAACGATTGACCTGTTGCTGCATCAGGCTCAGAGAGCCACGTCCACTGATCTTGAGCAAAAGTACCTGCAACAGGTCCAGCAGACCATCGAGACCTTTGCACTGGTGGAAGTGCTGGAATACTTTCAGGATGATTGTCTTTTGCCAAGAGATCAGATGACCCTCTCTGATGTACCGGCCAATACTGCAGTTATCTATCCGATCATTTCAAAAGACAAACTGATCACGCTGGTTAAATTACCAACCGGGCTGCATCAATATGTGACGACAGTAGACCAGAAGATCCTGGGCAGAGAAGTCAGGCTTTTTCGAGAGAGTATTGAGGATCTTGACGGTAGCGAAGAAGACTATCATGAAACCGGAAAGCAACTGTTTGAATGGATTATCAGTCCCTTATTAGAAGATCTGAAAAAGAGCCAGACAAAAAATCTGGTTTTCATACCGGCACCCCTGCTACGAACCATCCCCATGGCTGCCCTTTATGATGGAAAGAAGTATCTTATTGAGCAGTTTTCGATAGTCACTTCCCTGGGACTGAACCTGACAGATCCCCATCCTTTTTCTCTCGAAAAGGATGCGTTGTTATTCGGCGGTGTATCAGATGCGGTACAGGGATTTGTTGCCCTGCCGGGCGCACTACGCGAGATATCAGAGATCAGTGCAACTTTAGGTGGAGAGACGATCACCAACCAGGCATTTACCGCCGACTATGTATCTCAAAGGCTGGCAGCAGGCAGGTACTCGCTCGTACACTTCGCCACTCACGGCGTATTTGCAAACGAGTATTCAGACTCCTACCTGCTGGCATACGATGAAAAGTTAACACTGGATCGGATGCAAAGCACTATCGGCAAGCGCCGGTTTCTGTATAACCCCCTTGACCTCCTGGTACTCAGCGCATGCGAAACTGCTATTGGAGACGAACGTGCGGCGCTCGGTCTGGCAGGGGTATCACTGAAAGCGGGTGCCAGGGCTACTGTCGCCTCCCTCTGGTATATCAGCGATGAAGCAACTTATAGATTGATGGACAGGTTCTACGCAGGGTTAGCAGAGGGACAACCAAAAGCAGACGCTCTGCAAGCTGCCCAATTGTCTCTGATAGAAGATCCTGTCTTCTCACATCCCAATTTCTGGAGTCCCTATCTGCTCATCGGAAACTGGCTGTGAATAAATCTCTCTTCAAGAAAATCTCAAAGCTGCTGCTATTCCTTATTACGGGATTCAGCCTATCGGCTTCTATTGCATCCCCTGAAATTAATCACGGCGTCAGTATTAACGAAATTGAAGTCAGGGGATGCACGGTTTTCGACAAAGCTGAATTGGGAACAATCCTTGATGCCCACCTGAACAGAACGCTATTTATTGAAGATCTTGTTGAGCTGCAAAAACAACTAACGGATTTGTATGTGTCAAACGGCTATATAAACAGCGGCGCCAGGTTGCCTGAACAGGATTTGTCAGCAGGAAAACTGGTCATTGAAATCATTGAAGGACACCTCGCTGATATTCAGCTTCTCGAATCCGGCCGTTTCTCCGAGAAGAAACTTCTCAACCAGATATACCGTGAACTACACCACCCGCTCAACATCAAGGATCTGCAGACTGCCTTCTCAAGAGTTGAATCGCAGCCAACCGTCGAATATATCAGGGGGAAATTACAGCCCGGCGAAGTATTAGGAGAAACTACCCTTGAACTGTCCGTCTTCGAAGCGGACGTATTCAATGTCGAATTCTCGGTAAACAACCATAGCTCACCCAGTATCGGCAAAGGTCGAACACAACTTCAGCTCAGCCACTTGAATCTGTCAGGAGCAGGCGATCGATTGTTTCTTGGTGTTGGCAAAACCGAGGGCGACGACAGTGGCAATATCAGTTATAGCTACCCCATCGACAGCATCCGCAGTTCAATTACAACTTACTATATGACAGGTGACAACGTCATCGTGGAGGAGCCATTTGACGAAATAGAAATTGAGAGTGAGACGGATACGATTGGTGTCAGATTCACAAGCACCTTAATCAATCGGCATGGAGAAGAAAACCAGCCACACCAGTCTGCTTGATCTGCCTTTTGATTTTGAATTTGGTTCTGTCAACGGCGAGAGCAAGGCGACAGTAGCGGAAATAAGTTTCGACTACACCTGGCGTCATACCCGGCACGGACTCGCTGCCAGGTTTGCCTACCGAAAAGGCATCGATGCGCTTGATTCAACCATCCTGCCTGAGGGACCTGATGCTGAATTT
>CAZJRI010000163.1:0-11386 GCA_964548025.1 uncultured Pseudomonadales bacterium | reverse complement strand
CACACCAGTCCTGATTGACGCGGATTGAGAGTAATTGAGACTTGCGTCTTAAGTAAGTGCCAGTCTACTTCGACCCCAATAATCAGGACGTATTATGGAAAAAACGATTAAATCCAACGGCATCGACATTTGTTATGAAACATTTGGCGATAGCAGTAATCCAACTGTACTTTTTGTAATGGGCCTGGGTGCCCAGATGATTAGCTGGCCGGATTTGTATATGACAGGACTTGTCGACGCGGGTTATCACGTGGTCCGGTATGACAACCGTGATGTTGGATTGAGCCAGAAATTTCATGAGGCTGGCACACCGGACTTCCATGCTCTGGTTAAGGATATGGCTGCAAATAAAACCCCTGACGTACCATACTTCTTAGCTGATATGGCTGCTGATGGCATTGGATTGCTTGATGCCATCGAGATAGAGAAAGCTCATGTGGTAGGCGCATCCATGGGCGGCATGATTGTGCAGCAGATGGCGATCGATAATGAATCTCGACTGAGTAGTATGACCTCTATCATGTCCAATACAGGTGATCCCTCGCTGCCGCAGGCTTCTGCTGAAGCCATGGCTGTCCTGACAACACCGGGACCCGAAACCGATGATGTAGAAGCGCTAGTCGATCATGCCATGAAAAATAGAAAAGTAATCGGTGGAGACGGATTCGAGGACGATCAGGAAGCTCGATCATTGTCTGCAGCGGTAATCGCGCGCCAGTTCTATCCTGTTGGTGCAGCAAGACAGAGAGCCGGTATTATGGCAAGTGGACCCCGCACTGAAGCGCTCAAATTGATCGGCACACCAACCCTCGTGATCCATGGAGACAAAGATCCACTGGTGCCCGTTGAAGGCGGTGTCCATACAGCGGAAGTAATTCCAGGTGCCCGGCTTGAAGTATTAAAGGGAATGGGACATGCCCAGTTCCCCATGTATCAGTCTCAAGTCCTGCAACTAATAACGGATCATGTAAACATGAACTCCTGACAACCAGGTGCAACATTCAGCAGTCGTGGGTGTTTTGGAGATAGTGAATTCAGCCGCTTGTCCGTCACCTGGTTGAATTGTGAACTTACCTGAAACCAATAAGAAAAAGCAGGATGAGCGCACCATCCTTGTGTGGATGTGCCTGCTCATCGCTGTCAACCAACTGGGTTTTGGTGCGGTGATTCCTGTTCTGCCTCTCTATGCCCAGTCATTTGGTGTGAATCAGTCAGCTATTGGTTTGACAGTCGCCGTTTATGGTCTGGCGAGACTGTTCACGGGGATACCAACCGGTCGCATCGCAGATTGGTTTGGTAGGCGAAATGCGCTTGCGGCAGGCGGTATCATTTCTGCCCTGGGTAATCTCTGGTGTGCCTACGCAGTGACATTCAGCGAACTGGTCGTTGCCCGGTTCATTGCAGGTATTGGTGCAGGATTAACGCTCACAGCGGGAATGATTGTTCTGGCTGACATCACAACCATCGAAAAACGCGGGCGAACCATGGCGATCTACCAGGGCGTGTTTCTGTTTGCTGTTGGTATTGGTCCATTTCCAGGTGGTTACCTGGCTGAACATTTTGGGTTGAGTATGCCTTTTCTCGTCTATGCCTTCGCTAGCGCATTTGCGGCATTGGTTGGCTGGTTTGGCGTTGCGGAGACAAGGCCTGATACCGGGCAGGTTATTAGCCACGGATCCGATGCAAACTATCTAAACCAGCTTGGGAATATACTCACCGCGCCGGGATTTTTACTCGTCGCAGCCATCAGTTTTGCCAATGCAGTGGCCCGCACGGGTGCCCTTTTCAGTATTATCCCTCTCATTGGCGTAACGAAGTTGCAGTTGAGTGCAACTCAGGTGGGATTCTCCATGGCCATCGGCAGTATAATGGGATTATTGCTGACCTATCCCGCCGGGATGCTGGCAGACAGATTTGGCCGAAAGGCAGTAATCGTACCTGCGACAATTGGCACCGGCCTGGCTTTCCTTATGTACGGTATCGCGCCAGCTTTTGGTTGGTTTCTTGTGGCAAGTACGATCTGGGGCGTTGCCAGTTCAGCCTCGGGTGCTGCGCCAACAGCCTATGCTGCCGATATTGCTCCCAGAGCCCATACCGCCACCGCGATGGGTACATTTCGAACCCTGTCTGATGTGGGATACGTTATCGGGCCAATTCTTCTCGGCGCAATTGCGGATGGACTGGGGATGACTACCGCTTTGATTGTTGCCAGTGTGATGCTGGTCGCCGTGGCATTGTTGTTCGCTCAGAGGGCGCCGGAGAGCTATAACAGAGATCAGCCGTGAGAGGGCAAAACATCAATAGCCTGGAACGTTGGTTAAGGTTGTCATAGCGGGGATGACTCATGCTAAATTAGATGAAAGGACAATTCTCAATTTATCAATCAGAGCAGGTATCGATGAGTAAACAACAGGGACCGATGGAACTAGCAGCTTTGCGTGACACCGTGGCTGTCGTAACGGGAGCTGGAAATAACGGGATCGGCTGGGGTCTTTGCTGCCACGCGGCAGGTGAATTAGGCATGCATGTTATAGCGATTGATCTGCATCAGTCGCTGGTGAATTCAGCACAGGAAAGGCTGCGGGAACAATTCCCAGAGGTGGAATCATTCGGGATTGTCTGTGATGTTACAAAACCAGAAGACCTGGTCGATTGCGCCAAGAAAATTCAGACCTTGTTGCCAGGGAAATCAATCGGTGCTGTATTTGCAAACGCAGGTGTGATATTCAGCCATACGATTCTAAAAAGTACGCCTGCTGAATGGGCAACCACTCTCAATGTTAATGTCGTTGGCGTCGTGAATACCATGCAAGCCTTTGTGCCCATTTTACAATCACAGGAATCTGTTTCCATTTTCTCGGCAACTGCATCGATCGGGGGGTTGGTTCGAGGAGACATTGGCGGTGCATCCTATCAAGCGAGCAAGCATGCAGTAGTCGCGATCTGTGAATCTCTGTCGTTCGAATTGGCAAGAAAGTCACCGCAAATCAGGGTACATGTCTTATGCCCCTGTATCGTTGCATCAGGACTCAAAGAATCAAGTGTAGTTAACCAACAGGTAAACGATGGCGAGCTGGACACTTCTGAGCTGCAGGCGATCGAAACTAGCGACTTCAGCTATGCGATGACACCGCTACGCCATGCTCAGCAGGTTTTTGATCATATAGAGGCTGGACGCTTCTACATGGTAACGGACAATGTACGGCCCTATGTGGATCACGACAGACCCTTTGACGGTATGGGAATAGTGCGCGAGCGTTATGAAAATCTATTGCAGTTGGAACTGGACAATAGCGATGCATGGGCTGATCGTCCGGGAAGGTTGAATTCGTCCATCATGAAGGGGCCGATGTTTTCAACGGAATCTTCCAGTGACTGAACTGCCGGTAGCGATGATTAGAATCAGCAGACAAGCCCGGAACCAAGACGGTTAGATGATCACGATATCGAGTATAAGCAAATCAATACTCTGTAACAGATGAGCCAAGGATCTATTGCCACGGTAAAAAAAGTTGTAGATAGGAATTGACAGCAACTTGCCTAAATTGTTGTAACGCTATATTTTAAAGACTAAAAACTACCAGTAGATTTACCTATGAAGAACTACTTGTTGTTTGGAATGCTCCTGATTATGTCATTTATCTCACGAGAGATATGTGCTGACACGGAGATGCAGGCGCGAATTGAGCACCAGATGGCCACCCCGGACAGACATGAATTTGACTTGCCCCGGGATGCTGCCCGCAAACCCTACCAGACGTTTATGTTCCTGGGCCTGAAAGAAGGCATGACAGCCTTGGATGTTGGCGCCTATGCCGGTTATACCTCAGAGATGTTAGCCGCCGCTGTGGGGCAAAGCGGAAAGGTGTATTCACACAATACCAGGCGCGTCCTGGAACGATATGCAGATGGTTACTACAAGCGGACGATGGATGAGCGGCTGGCCAACAATCGACTACCTAATACATTGCTGCATATTGCCGGATATGACGATTTCAAACTGCAGGATCAGGTTGACCTTGCCTTTGTGGGTAATCTGTTACACGATTTTTACTACCGGGATGGGCACGACAGCGCGATTCAAACGCTTAAAGCTATCAAACTAGCGCTTAAACCGGGAGGGGTACTTGGTATTACGGACCATGTGGGGATAGCAGGTCAGGACAATGCGGCTCTACACCGGCTGGAGCCTTCTATTGCCCGCAAACTGCTTACTGAAGCTGGATATGAAATTGTGGCAACCAGCGATCTGTTCGCGAACCCGAAGGATGATCACTTGCTGATGGTCTATGATGAACGCATCTACCGCCAGACAGACCGATTCTTTTTTAAAGCTGTACCTGTTCGATGATATGTTCCTGATCAGCTTTCTGGATTAACGGCTACGCTGCATTTTTCCATCTCTCTACCCAGCGCTCTAGGTTTCATAGAGCGGCGACGATGCCTTCATTGCCCTGGATTGTATTCGGAGCGTAGCCACCAAATCACCGCTTTCGTTGTACGCATCCGAGTCATACCAGACAATCTCGGTTTTGGGACTCTGGCTCACGCAGACGACTTTGCATTCAATCTTGTAGCGGTGCCCCATCAGAAAGGGACCATTGGTATAGCCAATTTCCATCGCGCCGAATAGTCCTGTTGACTCTTCCACCAGCGGTCCCAGGCCTTTCATTGCATTCCCCCACAAGAATTCGAGGATTGTGCAAGGGGCAGCCACCGGATCTCCCCAGGGAGACGAATCTTTGTACCAGCTCATCGGATCACTAATCAGGTTTTTATCGAAGCGCTCAAATTGTTTGTCCGTTGTAGCGGTGATTTCGTAAGTGCCGAGGCTCATTCCTGGCTCTACCCGTTTGAGAATCCGCAGATCTTCCGGATTGC
Organism: uncultured Pseudomonadales bacterium; assembly: GCA_964548025.1. Taxonomy (GTDB): domain Bacteria; phylum Pseudomonadota; class Gammaproteobacteria; order Pseudomonadales; family Azotimanducaceae; genus JAHRVQ01. The sequence goes on along the minus strand of CAZJRI010000163.1, from coordinate 6,505 downwards.
AAGGTCGATAATCTAGATTGCGCAATTCTGATTTGGCGTGATCTCCCAGGGCTGCTGTGCCATTGCACACCAGCATGCCATCCTCACGTTCCATCCATACCTTTATCTGATTCTCGCCAGGCTTGAGGTCTTCAGCGAATACCTGCACTTTTTCAAGGTCCACTGTCGCGTTTCTGAAATTGAGCGACAGGTTGCCTCGTTCGAACCATTCGTTCCCGAAAATCCTAACCAATACCGGGGGGAACTGATTCATGTGAATATCGCCAGCGACTGTACCGCCTCTAAATCCAAGTTCTGCAGCGGTATCGTCATCATGGATACTACCGGCGCCGTCACCAATTGACCAGTTTCGAGCAGCCCATAGTGGGCCAGTAATTACGTCTGTCATTGTTGCTTCCCCTTTTTCCCGAATCTTATCTCTGATAGCCTTTATCAACAAGCCTGGTGACGGAAGACTCTTTTGAACTGGACTAAACAGATACCAAATGCGCTAACGACACTGCGAATGTTCCTGGCAGTACCGATCGCTGTGTTAATTCTTGACGGAAATTTTAGTGGAGTTTTGTGGATAGCTGTTGTCGCTGGCGTTAGCGACTGGCTCGACGGGTTCCTCGCGAGGCGAATGGACGCGCTCAGTCGTTATGGTGCGGTTGTTGATCCATTGTCAGACAAGGTTATGCTCGCGTGTGCCTTTGTCAGTTTATCGGTTGTGGGGCTCGTTCCATGGTGGCTTGCATTCATCGTCGTACTGAGGGATATGCTCATCGTTAGCGGTGCACTCGCGTATCATTGGTTGTACGGCCGCTATGAAATCGATCCGAGTATCTGGGGAAAACTGAGTACGTTTGTTCAGATTTCTGTTGCACTATTTATTATCTCTCACCAGGTACTTCCAATACTGCCTGATATTGCGCAGCAAGTTGGATGGTGGCTCGTCGTGCTGATGTCATTGATCAGTGGCGGTCATTATGCCTACGTGTGGACCAGCAAAGCCCTCTCGCAGTGAAGGCCGGGATTATCAATCGCTGGTCTTTTAACGAATCATATTTGATGGATAATAATATCAACTGTTAATGCAGGACCAGGCGTTGCTTGTTGTCGTCGACAAAAAGACTATCAAATATCTTGTTGAATCCAAAAATGGGCTATTGGAACTTCCCGTGAGGATCAGCTTTCAGTACAAGATCGATGATGGCGCATTTGTGAACGGTTCGATGACAAGCGATCTTCTTTACAATAAAGAAGCCGCGCTGAGGCGACTGCGAAAAGATGAGGCCATAGATCTAGACTCGAAGATAAAGGTTGTTGCGGATAATGCACTGGTGGAGCATCTGCGCTACAGCGGTCAGTTATCTGGTGACGTGACACTTTATGAGGGCCAAATAGACCTGGGTAGGGAAGAGGATTCGGACGATGAACCACCTGAAATCTACCTGCCTTGATATAACTGATGATATCAGTTTAATTATGACTCTTATGCTCCGTTAATATATCAAAATCTCGATCAAGGCGTTCTCCTCTGGAACGTTTCTCAACTAGCTTTCTTTAATAACTGTACCGGCTGGATCTGCAGATCGCGAAATGAAAATCTGGCAGGTATTGAAAGCCAGGCTTTCAAGTTCTGCAGAATCGGTCACTCTTCTGACGCTTTACTAGGGACATCAGACGAGTACTGTTATATTTATTCCTCCTACCCTGACGCATCTTGCGAGGATACTAATATGGATATATCAGCTATTAACTGGCTCGCGGTGATAGCAGCCGTTCTGGTTGGCTTTCCGGTTGGATTTGTGTGGTATGGCCCGCTCTTCGGCAAGCAGTGGATGACAAGTGTTGGCCTGACCGAAGAGCAGATTGAGCAGGATTCCAACATGACAAAGATCTTTGGCGTTACGCTGGTCTTTGAATTTATTATGGCTGTATGTCTTGCCCTGTTTTTCTTCGGCGATCCTGCCTCGGCAGATGCCATCACTGCAAGTACCGGGGCTTTGTATGGTTTTCTGACGGGTTTTGGTTGGGTTGCCATGGCAATTGGCGTTAGCGCGATGTTTGAACAGCGATCTTTTTCATATATCGCTATCGTCGGCGGTTATTGGGTCGTTATATTCACGCTCATGGGGTTGATACTTGGAGCCTGGCGATAGCCTGTCAATTCGCCTGACTCCATCAGTGAGAGAAAATGGTAGACGAATCCGGTTTCGGAATGGGATTAGCCCCTGCTGTTGAATAAGACAATTGATGATGCAGCGCTTGGACCTGCGGATTATATTCATGGAATAGCGCTAGATAGACGATGATGTATACTTTCGTCTCGTCTCTGTCTTGAGGTAATTATTGTATGAAATACGCAACACTATTCCTCGCAGTATTACTGACTATCAATGCATGGTCAGATGAAATTCCCCGAACCCCTTCTGGACACCCCCTGATCGAAGGTTATTACGATAGCGGCACACTCACTCCGGTTGATCGACCGGAGGAATTTGGTGAAGAGAAGTTTATGACGCGGGAAAGAGCAAACGAAATTGCAAGTCGTGTTGCGGAGCGCAGAGAACGTGCGGCGAACGCCAGCGACCCTGATCGCGATGCACCCCAGCAGGGTGGGCAGGATGGCCCGAAAACCGGGGGTGGTGGAGGTACGGGAGGATACAATTCTTTCTGGATTGAAAATGGCACTGATGTTGTCGAAATCGACGGTAAATTCAGAACTTCCATTGTGTACGACCCAAAAGATGGCAGACGACCGCCAATGACAGGCAAAGGTGAAAAACAGATGTCTGAAAACTTCACTTCGTTTTCATACGTGAATGACGGCACAGCATCCTGGGTTGGAAAAGAAGGTCCTGGTCCATTTGATGGACCTGAGAATCTGGCTCTGGCAGAGCGTTGTCTGTTGGGATTTAGTGCCGGTCCGCCGATGCTGCCCGGGCTATATAATAATTTTAAGCGCATTACTCAAACTGATGATCACGTCATTATCCTGATGGAAATGGTACACGACGCCAGGGTCGTCCGTATGAATGCAGAGCATGTGACTGAAGATATGCGGCTCTGGTTAGGAGATTCTGTTGGCCACTGGGAAGGTGATACTCTCGTTGTTGATACAACCAATTTTCGTGAGCAGACGGGCTTGTATGGGGGAGATGAGAATCTGCACCTGGTTGAACGTTTTACCCGCCAGAAGAATGGCAATTTGCTATATCAGTTCACCGTTGATGATCCCACAATTTGGACAGCACCGTGGAGCGGGGAGTATTCCTGGAAGGCTAGCAAGGAAATTGTCTATGAGTACGCATGCCATGAGGGCAACTACGCCATGGGGAATATCCTGCGAGGAGCCAGGATATTGGAACGAGAAGCCGGTGAGGAGTTAAACAAATCTGAGGGCGGAGAATAACTCACCCGTATCGGTTTACATGCTTTTGATTTGTTTCAACACTTCTGCTGCAAAAGTCGGTTGATCCCAATTGTGGCCCATGGGATCCACGCCAGTCCGTACCACGACGAGGTTTTCACTCGGCATTACGGTGACAAACTGTCCTTTATTTCCTGCAGAAGTAAAGGTATCCGCCGGTAATCCGTTCAAAGTACCAAATAGCCAGAATTGGGCACCATAGCCTCTTCGCCCGGCAACCACCGGACTAGTCGGTGCTGGTGTGCGTACGAATTCAACCCAGCCTTTCGGCAGGATTCTCTCACCCAACCAGACACCGTCGTTTACTAAAAGTAGTCCGAATCTCGCCAGGTCCCGTGCTGTGGTATATACCTGGCTCGAACCAATAAAGTTACCCAGGTGATCCGTTTCCATGGTGGTATTGTACATACCAATCCTGTGCAGCAATTCATCATAAGGAAATCGCAGGTAAGCCAGATCGTTGCCAAGCCTGTGCCGTAAAGCGCGTAAGCTCAACAGCGTATCGTTGTTTGCATATTTCCAGCGTGTGCCAGGCTCTTCTTCAAGCGGGGTAGCTGTTGTCGCGCTGATCACGTCCTGACCACCAAAATAAACAGCAGCAGTGTTGCTGCCGCCACTGAATAGACCACTCGACATCCACAGAAGTTCTTTCAATAGTATCTTCCCTCGTGGATCACCGGGGTGCTGCCACTCCGGGACAGGGGCAGGTTCATCAATACTGAGTAAACCCTTGCCCACTGCGATTCCGATCAGTGAGGCACTGATGCTCTTGGCAGTTGACCAGGTGCGATATCCTGAATACGGACCGAAACCAGGGCGATATCTTTCTGCAATCACCTTGCCGTTTCTAATGACCATCACCGCTACGGTGACGGTATTTTCACCATACGTCTCGGCATCAAAGGCCTGCTGCAAAGTATCTTTTAACCGTTCGGGTTCCGAGACGACATATTCATCTCCCATTGGCCAGGGTAGATCGGCATTGGAAGCTTGCTGTTCATAGGCAACGAAGGGTAAGCGGGGAATATCCCCGGCGTCCCAGTGTGGCGGTAACAACGTGCAGCCCATACCCGGTCTGAAGGAAGCAATTCGTACACTCTCATCACCCTGTGCGACCATCACCAACTGCTTTGTTCCATCGATATCGGGGTCTGGCAGATCTAGCGAAGCCGTATCAGCCAATTCTATTTTCTTGATGTCGCCAAGCGGGCGACCAGCTATAAAATGGGCTGAACAGGTAAATAGTGCATTAAAACCAGCAGCGATAAACGGGGATCTCAGATCCGCGATTCCAGCCGGTTGATTGTAGACTTCTGACACCGACGGAGAGTTCACTGACATCAGCAATACCAGTAGGATGAATCGCATATTCATTTAGACTCCCTTCATGACGATGAAAAATTTCGTCCCATTTCACTCAACCGGATTGATCCCCGGGTGGGTTTTTGGACAATACTTCAATTGTTCTCAAGGTATCCGTGACATAATCCCGGTCAGGAATTGGAACAGGCAAGGTGAGTGCAGTATCCAGTCCTTCACTAACATATTCAGATAGACGCGATGATATTTCATCTGCACTGCCTATCAGGACCCGATCCCTGATAAGGGGTTCCGGGATAGCGTTAAGCGCCTGTTCGCGCTCCCCTGCACGCCACATCGACTCAATTTTTTTGCAGTCATCGCCATAGCCTTCTCTTTCGAACATGGTTTGATATACCGGGGACATAACATAGGTAAAGAGTTCACGCTGGTACCGATCACGCACAGTCTCGTAGTCTTCGGTCACACTGGCGCGGAAAAAAATCATGTACTCGAAGTTATCCAGCGATCGACCGGCTCGCTCGGCGCCTGCTGCAATCCTGCCCCTGGCGTGTTTCAGGTCCGCTGGTGATACGAAATTGAGGATAACCCCATCAGCGATTTCACCTGCCAACTCGAGCATGCCGTCATTAAGAGCCGCAAGGTATATAGGCACTTCGTGATCAGGACGAATGCCCAATTGTGATCGTTTGTAGCGCCAGCGACCACTCTCAGTTGTGACCCTTTCACCGCTCAGAAACCGACGTAGCAGGTCGACGTATTCCCGCGTTAATCCAAGGGGTGAACGGCCCCAGGGCGTGGCGTGCCAATCTTCGATAATGATCTTTGTACTGGTCCCCAGACCAAGGATAAACCCTTCTTTGCTAACCTGGCCGATGGATGCCGCGGTCATTGCCATCAGTAGTGGGTCGCGGGTCTGCATGGGCAAGATGGCAGATCCAAGTCTCGCTTTATCCAGTATGCTAGCGACACTACTCGCCAAAGTAACACCGTCGATGCCGTTGATCTCCGTCACCCAGGCGCCGCCCCAGCCACATTTCTCGCCCGCTTTTATGAACTCGATGACTTCGGGTATCGATCTGCCAGAACAGGCGAGGTCAAGACGTGGTCCATTCATGATTGCTTCCTAATATATGATTTGAGTCAGTTAAAAGTTGTGGATTTATTTAATGCCATTTATATCTAGTGAGTCTCTTCTTCCACCGCGATGCTTTTCACAAGATGTTGAACCAGCTACTGTTCCCTTTTTTTGGTTCATCAAGCACGCGCAATGATCTCAACGGGTTCAATGAGGTTCGCTATAAGGTTTTTTCGCATATTACTAACTTTGGTAGCAGTGGTCTCCTGCATCAGATTGTGTAAACCGAGAGGAGAAGGATCGCTTCCGTCGTTTGCTTTAGCCAGCACCTGATCGAAAAAACCAAGCGCGAACTCCCGTCGTGAATTCTTTGCAATTATTGTAAACCCTGCATCGCCCAATGCCTGTTTGTACTGATCAGGGGAAGCCAGATGACTGGTACTGTTCTCTGTCGCCCAGGGAACGGGGAAAGACAGATCACCGACTTTTGCACGCATGACATCATAAACTCCAAAAACAGCACCTGGTTGCAGAACGCGGTGAACTTCAGTAAAGAGTTGGGCCTTATCACCGATATTCATACCTACATGCAACATTAAGGCTCCATCGAAAGATTTGTCTTCAAAGGGCATAGAAAGCGCACTACCCTGATGCAGCGTGACCTGTTTGTCGAGCCCAACCCAGCTAGAGAG
>CAZJRI010000162.1:0-11387 GCA_964548025.1 uncultured Pseudomonadales bacterium | reverse complement strand
CTTTGAACAATGAACTGACGGATGTTCAGTCGCTCGGTGCTGGTGAGAGCCTCACGGATACTCACAGCTTTGTTGCTAGCGATGATTCAGTCAAGACTGTCACTATCACGATCAATGGCGCAAATGAACCTGGTGATATTATTAATGAACCTGGAGGCGGCGATGTAAATGAACCAGGTGGGGGTGAGGATGAGCCTTCTGGTGGCGTCGATCAATCTCCGCCTACAACCAAGACGGTTGTTGGGAGCGTCGCTGAAGATGGCTCCCTGATCACCAGCGGTCAGTTATTTGTTGTAGGTAGTGACGAATCTGCTGTTTTTGAAGACCAGACAAGTAAGGGTGAGAGCAACCTTGGTACCTTTGTGTTGACAAACGGTAGCTGGACCTATGAATTGGATAATGAGCTTGAGGCTGTCCAGACGCTGGATGCTGGTGAACACATAACAGACAGTCATGAATTTGTGGCGAGTGATGGTACTGTACAAAAAGTTAGCGTTACTATCGACGGTGCTGAAGACGCAGCGGTCGTTGTCGGTGATTTCACAGCCACCGTAACTGTTTCCGAGGACGGACCTGCGACAACTGGTGGTGCACTTTCTGTAGTAGACGTTGATATAGCTGACGCAGGTGTAAAATTTGTAGATGAAGAGCTTACTGCAGGCGATAACGGTTTTGGTGAATTTGCACTGACCGATGGCATTTGGACTTATACATTGGATCAATCTCTTGCAGAGATTCAGGGGCTAGGCCCGACAGACAGTGTCACCGATACTCATAGCTTCGTGGCATCAGATGGCTCTAAGCAGGTGGTTAGAGTGACGATTAATGGCTCAGAGAATTCCGCTCCACCGGCTGCTGTGGCTGCCGTATCAGCAGCGGAAGCGCTGATTCCAACTGATAATATCCAGTCGTCAGACACTCAGGAGACGACAGAATCTGTTGAAGATGTGATAGAAAGTCAAAATGAAGTAATTCAGGAAGCTGAATCGGCAGTAGAAAGTGAAGCCGAAATTGAATCTGAAACAGAGAATGAAGAGGTTGTGGCAGAGGAGAGTGGGAACACAACTGAAACTGAAACCGGACTGGATATCGGAGACGAATTGTCAGAAGTTCTGAACAGCATGGACGAAGCAGGTTCAGAGTTCGATCAGTTCAGCATCAACGGCCAGGATAAAACTTTCAGGGATGACAGTCAGACTGAAGGCCAATTCGAAACTGGTAAAGTAATTCAGCCCAAGTTTGCCAGTCTTGAAAGTCTCGATATAAGCGACTTTGAAGCTGAGGATCCGCGACTGATTGAGTTGAAAGAAGTCGTTCGCAATGACTCTTTCTTTGAATCTATTCAGGAGATGAGTGATGACCTCGACGAATCAATTGGCGAGCAGAATGTGCAGTCTAAGATCGTTTCTCAGTCACTGGCAGGAATCACTCTGGGTGTGACAACGGGTATTCTGAGTTGGGTTCTCAGGGCAGGATCGCTCTTCGCAGCCTTCATGAGTGTGGTGCCGATGTGGAAGCAATTCGACCCACTGCCGATCTTGGATAATGATGACGAGAAGGATCTTTCAGCCGATGATGAGGAAGAGAACGGAGAAGAGAACGAGGTTGATAAGATGAAGGCGAAGAAGAAAACCAATGTTGAAAGTATCTTTGATTACAAGGATAAGAAACAAGGATAGTTACTATGCTTAAGTATATAACTTCACCACTGGCCAGGATCAGTTTTGGGCTGGTCATGGTTACAATCTCAGCGTTATTGGTCAGTGATATGCTCGGTATGGTCCCTGATACAAGACGCGCAGACCTGAATTCCCGCAAAGTTATAGCAGAATCACTTGCTGTCCAATTTTCCATCGCCGTTATGGATGATCAGTTCCAGAGTATCGAAGAAACGTTGAAATTTCTGGTGCAACAAAATCAAGATGTACTTTCGTCCGGTGTCAGAACCAGCGATGGCAATCTCCTTGCCCAGTTCGGGGGACACGAGGATGGCTGGACGCTAGTACAAGGTGATAAGTCAACGGCGACCCAGATACAGGTTCCTCTCGCTACGAGCAAGGGGCAATGGGGCACGGTGGAATTGAGGTTTGTTCCGTTGGGCGGTGGCAGCGAGTCTTTTTCGATGGACAATTCCTTCCTGGCGGTTGTCGGCCTGGTTGCGGTTACCTGCTTCATCGGCTACCTGCTGTTCCTGAAACGTACCCTAAGGGAACTTGATCCAAGCGCTGTCATTCCCGAACGGGTACGACTTGCACTAGATACCCTGTCAGAAGGCCTGCTGATCGTTGATCAGGACAGTGTAATTGTATTCGCCAATCACGCCTTTGCGCGGAGAACCGGACTGACCCCGGAAGATCTGGTGGGTAGAAAAAGTGCGTCACTACCCTGGGAAGCAGGAAGTGACTCTTCTGATTTTTCTCAATTGCCATGGGATGAGGTTCTGGAAGGCAGGGAAGTTCCCGAAAATGAAGTGTCGACCATCAGACTCGTTGCTGGAGTGAACAAGACATACGCTTTCACTGTTAATGCTTCACCGATCAACGCTGGTGAGGATGAGGTGAGAGGTGCACTAATCACCTTCGATGATATAACTGAGGTAGAAAAGACGAACGAAGAGTTGAAAAGAACGCTCGGAAAGCTCGAGAAGAGCCAGCGTGAGATAACGAATCAGAACCAGCAACTTCATATTCTTGCGACGCGAGATCCGCTGACAAACCTCCTCAATAGACGCTCGTTCTTTCAGGGCTTTGAGTCGCTGTTTGCAGATTCCATCGGGACAAAAGAGGAACTCGCCTGTGTCATGGTTGATATTGACCATTTCAAGATGGTGAATGACCGCTTTGGTCATAGCGTGGGTGATACCGTTATTAAGTTACTGGCGAAAGTACTCTCTGATTTTTCGCGCCCGAATGATCTTGTTGGTAGATTTGGTGGAGAAGAGTTCTGTCTTGCCCTGCCTGGCGCAAATGTCAGTTCAGCGGCAAATGTTGCAGAGCGTATGCGACGAACCATCGAAGAAAGCGAAGTCGCTGAGTTTAAAAACAGTCACAGTATTACAATTAGTATAGGCGTTTCGGACGTGTACCAGGGAGCATCCAGCGTACAGGAACTGGTAGATCAGGCGGATAAGGCGCTTTATCACGCCAAGGAATCAGGTCGTAACAGGCTGATTCGATGGCCGCTGGCGCATTCAGCTAACAATACAGAGAATGTCGGGGAGACACCCGATAATGTGATTGCTCTGAATGCGGTGAAAGAAAAGAAAGACCAGTCGGCCAGCCACGAAGAAATAGAAAGCGAAGTGTCTAATTCTCCTCAAGCCGAAAATGACATGCAATCGACTGATCAGGAAATGAATCCACAGGCGCAGGATCCTGACGCAGGTAATTTACCCAAAAAGATATCGCCCAGCACTGACCAGGTTAAATACGTATCAGACAGGGCACTACTTTCTGATCGAATTGATCAGGCTATTTTGCGCTCTGCACGGTATAAAACCCAGGTTGCGGTACTCTCAATTGAACTTGAATCACTACAGCGAATCAACCAGACCATGGGATTTGCCGTTGGCGAGAAATTGAGTGTTGAAATCATCCAGCGAATAAAGAACGCGCTTCGTAGCACAGATACAGTTGCCCTGACCCAGGAAGAAGAATTGTTGTTCTCTGTATCAAGACCCGGTGGCGATGAGTTGGTTGTTCTTCTCACCGACCTTGAACATCCGGATACCGTCACAATTATTTTACAGCGACTGTTTGTTGCCCTGGGTGAAGTGGTCGAGTCCGGTGGAGTTGAATTCTATATTGATGCGAACATTGGGGTCAGTCTTTATCCACTCGATAGTGAAGACAGCGATGTGCTGATGAGTTGTGCCACAGGAGCGATGATTGAAGCAAAGAAAATTGCAGGTAACAATAACTATCAGTTCTATTCAGCGGAAGTAAACAATCGATCACGCAAGCAACTACGCATGGAGAGCGATCTTCACAGAGCATTGGAACGAGAGGAGTTGATTGTTTACTACCAGCCCAAAGTGGATATGAAAACCGGTGTGATTGTGGGTATGGAGGCGCTATTGCGCTGGAATCATCCTCATCTTGGGATGGTGCCACCAAATGAGTTTATTCCTATCGCTGAACAAAGCCACCTGATCGAGAAGATAAGTGATCTTGTCATTGCGACTGCCTGCGAACAGATAAAGAACTGGCAAAATTCCGGTTACGGCGCGTTGTCTGTCTCTGTCAACCTGTCTCCTTTGCAATTTCGAAATCCCAATCTTGCTGATCAGATTATTTCACTGGTCAAAGAAGCGGATATCCCGCTTGAAGCTCTGGAGTGTGAGATAACCGAGACAGTTGTGGTGCAGAATATGCAGCTTGCCATTAACATTCTTGAGAAACTAAACAAATCAGGTGTCGCGATTTCAATCGATGACTTTGGGGTTGGCTATTCGTCCTTCAATTACCTGAAGAATTTCCCGATCGATAAAATCAAGATTGACAGGTCCTTCATTTCGGATATGTCCCGTGGACCAACCGATGCGGCACTTATTAGTGGGATTGTATCTATGGGTCACAGTCTCGGGCTGGTGGTCGTTGCAGAAGGCGTTGAAACTGAGGAACAGCTTCATTTCCTCCAGGACCTGCACTGCGATGTGGTTCAGGGATATCTTGTCAGTAAACCACTTCCGGCAGATGAAATGAGTCAACTTTTATCGGATTCATCACGAGTCAAACGTTTGATTACTGAACATGCGGAACTTATGGGGCAGGGCCCGTCACAATCCGGCGGACCAAGTGTCTTCGGCATTCTTAACGAATTCCCGGCAATGGTCGCACCGGACCCTGGTGTGGAGATCAAGGACAACAAGCATTAACTCAACCCGGTAGAAACCACCCAGCGTTCGAACCAAAGCGGATAAGTACGCTTGTGCCTGGCACCAGGGAGTCCGTGGTGTACTCTAGCCAAATGCAGGTCTTGAGGTAACCAGTCCATACCAGCGCGCGATATTCGCATCACCGAGTAGATCCTGTCCGACATCCTTCGCAAAACCAAGTGTGATGGCGAGTGTCATATCTGCGATCGTATAGCGCTCGCCCGCAACGTATTCACTGTTTTGCAGGTGTTTATCGAAAATGGCCACGGAAGCCTGAGCAACTTCAGCGGACACTTCACCCCATTCAGGTACGATCTTTTCCCTGTCTTTAAAAAAGCCCGTAATATTCCTGAAAGCCTGGGCGACTGGCATTAATACGTTTAATTCGACGCGTCGACTCCACATTTCAACAACTGCTTTCTCCTGCGCCGACTCCCCAAACATATTTGGCTCAGGGTGAATCCCCTCCAGGTAAAGGCAGATCGCATTGCTCTCAGAAAGGAAAGTACCATCATCCAGTTCTAGTACCGGCACCCGTCCGAAGGGATTTCTGGCTAGATAGTCATCTGCAAGATTCTGCCCTTTACGCAGATCTATTTCCGTCGATGGAATTTCAATTCCTTTCTCTTTCATGAATACAGAAGCCCGACGGCCGTTGGGAGATGCACTTTGAGTGTAGAGATGCATTTGAGGTCCTGATTAATTATTGAAGAGGTCATAACTGTGCCAGTTAATTTTTTTAAAGGCAATTATTCCCTTCTTATGGTACTCTCTGGCCGCCTGAATCTGGACGATTAACTTGAATCGCTCCAGATAGTGATTGTTTTTAGCAGACATCGTGTGCCCTTGAATTATGTTGGTGCAATGACTCTGATTGTGACTGAGGTCCGGTACGCTTCTTTGATGTGACGGTACTGACTGTACAGTTGTATCGACTGCTTGAACTCAATCCGCTGTAACTGGGTAAGATAAACAAGTATCAACAAAAATAGTGAAACTCGGTCACAGCCGGGAAGTATCTTTTGATATATGAAATAGGAATGAATATGAAACAAGTTGTAAGTCTAATTATCGCGATAATGATTTTCCTGCCAGGTTTGGCGATGGCCGATGGAAAGTCCAGCTATGGTGTCTGTATTGCCTGTCATGGAGCTAATGGTGAAGGTAACCCAGCATTGAATTCACCTGCGATTGCCGGACAGGAAGCATGGTATCTTGAAATCCAGCTTAAGAATTTCAAATCTGGGGCCCGTGGTACTCACAAGGATGATATGTACGGTATGCAAATGAGACCCATGGCCATGATGCTAACCGATGACAGCGCAATCGCTGAGATAGCCGAGTATATTAGCGGTATGGCACCTGCAAAGATTGAGGATACTGGTAAAGGGGACGCAGGAGCGGGTAAAAACGCGTATATCATCTGCGCATCCTGTCATGGAAATGATGGCAAAGGACTGAAAACCATGAATGCGCCAAATCTAACGCTTCAGCAGGACTGGTATGTAATCAGGCAGTTGCAGAATTATAAGAGTGGTGTGCGGGGTACAGACCCCTCAGATATACTGGGCATGCAAATGCGTCCAATGTCGATGACCCTGAGTAACGATAAGGCCATCGAAGATGTAGCTGCATACATCTCCACTTTGAGATAATTGGAAAATCGGCTCAGATAGCGTGGTGACATGCTGGCTTGTCTAACGTCAGACATGAAAACAAAAGTCATCGTTGTCACCACGGATTTCCCCGTAGCTTCAGGGTAACAGGGTCTTCACTTATCGATCTCCCCAACGATTCAGAAATGTTACCTGGTTAGCAGGGAGTCGGTCAGCAACTCTCATGACGGCGCCTTTGGTATAAGCAGCGGGGAACATTACTATCTGACTGACCTCGCGAGGAATACCGAGTACATCACCAACCTGTTCCTGTCTCGATGACAGTAACGTGGTCCAGGTTGTGCCGATATCCCGCGCCCTCATTGCCAGCATCAATGACCAGGCAGCAGGTAGAACTGAACCATAGAAGGCAATCTGGTGAGACATGATCTCTCCAGGACTGCCGATGGCACAGACGAAGATCATGCAGGGTATTTCATGCAAGCGCTCCATGAGTGCAAGATGAGAGGGTTTCAGATCGACACCTCTTTCTGTGGTGATTTCGATAAGCACCTGGCAATAGATTTCGGCGAGTTCAGCCTTCCTCTTCTCATCTGTAACGACTAGAAATCGCCAGTTTTCTCCGGACAGCGCGACCGGTGCCTGGATAGCAACGTCAATACATTCTTCTATCACTCTGAGAGGCACTTCCCTGTCAAAGTCCAGTTTTCTGCGAACTGATCTTGCAGTTTTCAGAATTTGGTCAACACTTTCCAGATCCATTGTGGATACCCGATCAAATCACTGTAGGCTAATGATGTAGCAACTTCCGGCTTTTTTCATCCCCAGTGAGTGATTGATATTTCCAGACCTTGTTCAGAAGCATTGTGGCACTTGCTGATCCCCATTGGCATGTCTATAATCGCGGCGCTCTCAGGCTGAAAAGACGATACGGTGACCGGTATTAATTCTCCGGTGGTTATTAGCCGGGGGAGGACCAAATAGGGAGAATCTGGCCGGTTCCCTGCACAGAATTGGTGCTTGTCGTACTGCTCACTTTGAAGACCGTCCAAGCCACATTTTTAGTCATGCCGACTGGTTTTGGTTATGATTCGGGATGATGTTTTGGTGCTGTGAAATTTTAATGTTTCACATAAGGTATGTCTTGTAAGTGACTAATATTAAAGGCTCCATGAATAGATATCCGGTTCTACTGGATAGAGCGATTTGTAGGCAGGAGCCAATTGAATGCGAAAGTGGCGGAATTGGTAGACGCGCTGGATTTAGGTTCCAGTATCGAAAGATGTGAGAGTTCGAGTCTCTCCTTTCGCACCAAACAGATAAGTGATCAGATAAGTGAACAGATAAGTAAATGCCAGGCATAATTACTGATTGAAGAAAACAGGTAACAGTTGATGCAAGTAATCCTCGAAACGACTTCCAGCCTTGGGAGGCGAATGAAAATATCCGTTCCGGCCGAACAGTTGGACAGCAAGGTAGAAGCCAAACTAAAAGAAACCGCAGGGCAGGTGAGAATTAAAGGTTTTCGTCCCGGGAAAGTGCCCATGCGAGAAGTAAAGCGTCGATTTGGAGATGGTATCAGGCAGGAGGTCAGCTCTGAAATTATGCAAATGTCCTTCGCCGAGGCTATCCAACAGGAAGCTGTTTCACCAGCGGGTTTACCCCAGATTGAAGACGTTAGTATGGAAGCTGGAAAAGACCTGGAATTCACAGCCGTCTTTGAGGTATTCCCTGAAATCTCCATAGGAGATTTCTCGCAGATAACCGTCGAGCGTCCCGTGTCCCTGGTAACCGAGGCTGATATAGATCAGATGACTGAAAACCTGCGTTCGCAGAGAGCACAATTCAATGAAGTCGAGCGACCATGTGAAGATGGGGACAGGGTAAATGTGGACTTCGAAGGATTTGTTGATGGCGAGGCGTTTGACGGCGGTAAAGCGGAAGGGAGTGATATTGTATTAGGATCAGGCAGTATGATCCCGGGTTTCGAAGATGGCATTATCGGCGGGTCACAGGATGAAGAGAAAGAACTGAGTGTTACGTTCCCGGAAGATTATCAATCAGAGGAACTTGCTGGAAAGGATGCGGTATTCAAGGTAAAGATCAATTCTGTATCTGAATCGGAAAAACCAGAACTGAATGACGAGTTTTTTGGAGAGTTTGGTGTGACCGAAGGCGGTGTCGAAGCCTTTCGGGAAGAAATCAAATCCAATATGGATAAAGAACTTGAAGCCGCTGTCAAGAACAAGGTTAAAAACCAGGTGATGGATGGACTCATAGCGACCAACGAAATAGAAATACCCAAAGCTTTGATCGATCAACAGGTTGATCGTTTGAGACATGATGCAGTTCATCAATTTGGGGGTCACGACAAGATTGATCCGTCGTTATTACCGGCCGAGATGTTTGTTGCGCAGGCCGAGAGACAGGTATCACTGGGATTGCTGGTAAATGCGATCGTCGAGACTCACGAAATAAAGCCGGATGACGAGCGAGTCAGGACGATGATTGAATCGATGGCCAGTTCCTATGAAGAACCTGAACAGATAGTCAATTACTACTACAGCAATGAGGAACAGCTCTCTCAGGTGCAGAATCTTGTCCTGGAGGATCAGATAGTCGAAAAAATTCTTGAGGAGGCAGTCGTCGAGGACGTAGAGCTTGAATATGAGGAAGCAATAAAACCGATACAGCCTTCGAATCCTCCAGAAGCTGAAGAAACAGAAGCTGAAACCGCTGATGCAGAAGTAGCTGATGCAGAAGTAGCTGATGCAGAAGTAGAAGAGGAAAAAACAGATCGGCAAGGTGATTAGAGACTCTTCCGCGTTATAGTCATATTCTGAACTGCGAAAAAAAATGTCACCGTTAAACATTGAAGTTTTTGATAAATACCTCAATATTAAATATGCGGGTTGGTATTTCATTGCAGCGGCGTAGCCGTATGCGTTTGAATTGTAAACGGTGCAAATGAGATGCTTCACGGAAGCACAGGAATTATAGCCAGTCAATGAGAGGAACAGATGAGCGATAAAATTGAAGATGGATTACTTTCCCAGCCCCAGGCACTGGGTCTGGTGCCGATGGTTGTTGAACAAACCGCTCGTGGTGAGCGTTCCTATGATATTTTTTCGAGACTGTTAAAAGAGCGAATAATCTTCATTGTGGGTCCTATTGATGACCATGTGGCGAATCTGGTAGTCGCACAGTTGTTGTTCGCCGAATCCGACAATGCGGACAAGGACATTCAGCTCTACATCAATTCACCTGGTGGATCAGTGACCGCAGGACTGGCGATTTATGACACGATGCAGTTTGTAAATTGTGATGTATCAACCATGTGTATTGGCCAGGCTGCAAGTATGGGAGCGCTATTGCTGGCCGGTGGCACAAAAGACAAGCGTTTTTGTTTGCCCAACTCACAGGTGATGATCCATCAACCAAGCGGTGGGTCACAGGGGCAGGCATCCGACATCGAAATCCAGGCTGCTAATATCCTGCAGATGCGCTCCCGGTTAAATGAGATTCTAGCCAACCACACAGGGAAGTCCGTTGATGAAGTTGCAGTAGATACAGAACGTGATAACTTTATGACCGCTCATCAGGCTAAAGATTATGGGCTGGTTGATCGCGTTCCTGAACCCAGAGCAGCATTATCAGCAGTTTAAGCCGGATTGCAGGTATTTTGACCTGGGACTCATAACGAGCCCGGTGCATTATTCGAGTTCTCATTTGCGGTAGTTTTAGATAATATTTACTTGAATGTTTTAAATCGGGAAAGCGGAAATCTGGTGACAGGTCCATATTGAGAATCTTGAGTTGATTGAAAATCAACTGCCAGCGAGGCAATCTCAGCCCGGTTACTTATAAATATGCAAGGTGGTTCGGTGTGACAAAAGGCATTTCAGGGTAGAATGACTACCCGCCATTGTTCTCACCCCTGGCTCAAGAGACTGGATGAGCATATTGAGCCAGGACGCATGTTTTGAAGTGGCGAATTTTGAAGTGAACAGTAAGAGCGAAAGTACAAATTAAGAGGTGTTGTAATGTCCGACGAACATGATGGTAATGGCGATGGCAAGTTGCTTCATTGCAATTTTTGCGGGAAGAGCCAACATGAAGTTCGAAAGCTGATTGCGGGTCCGTCTGTCTATGTATGTGACGAATGTGTAGAACTATGCAATGACATAATTCGGGAAGAGTTGCAGGAAAGCAGCGACGAAACCGAGAAGAAAAAACTGCCGACACCCAAGGAAATCAATGAAATTCTTGATGAATACGTAATCGGACAGCAATGGGCAAAAAAGGTGCTCTCAGTTGCTGTTTATAACCATTACAAGCGGCTGAATTATTCAGGAAAGAAAGGCGAAGTCGAACTTCAAAAAAGCAATATACTGCTCGTGGGTCCGACAGGGGTAGGTAAAACGCTACTGGCAGAAACCCTTGCCAGATTACTTGACGTTCCCTTCACGATTGCCGATGCAACCACGCTGACAGAGGCTGGTTATGTTGGTGAAGACGTAGAAAACATCATCCAGAAATTACTGCAGAAGTGCGACTACGATGTGGATAAAGCACAGGTCGGCATCGTATATATTGATGAAATCGATAAGATCGGTCGCAAAATTGCGAGTGCATCTATAACAAGGGATGTTAGTGGAGAAGGTGTTCAGCAGGCTCTGCTTAAGATTTTGGAAGGGACTGTGGCCAATGTCCCTCCGAAAGGAGGTCGGAAACACCCCGAGCAAAGTTTAATCGCAGTGGATACATCCAATATTTTATTTATTTGTGGTGGCTCCTTTACTGGATTGGAAGAGATTATTTCCAGACGCATGGGAAAAGGTGAACTGGGGTTCGGAGCTAGGAAAATAGCGATGGCAGAGAGTGAAAACTATATT
>CAZJRI010000161.1:0-11638 GCA_964548025.1 uncultured Pseudomonadales bacterium | reverse complement strand
TGTCGGATTCCTGCCGTAAATCAAAGGGGTTCACCCTGCTGGAGCTGATGGTCGTACTCGGCCTGGTAACGGTTGTTTCAGCCGTTGTCTTTCCCGGTTTGCTCCGACTCTATGAAAGTGTCTCCGGTGCCATCGAGCTGGAAGAAATCGTCATGGAGATCAACGGGCTCGGGCGGAAGTCGTTCGAATCAGGACAAGGCTTCCGCCTGAATGGCAGAAACCTCCCGCTGCCGGAAGGATGGCGCCTGGAAGTCCGTAAACCCGTTGTTTATACCGCGAGCGGCGTCTGCCGCGGCGGTACGGTATCCATCATCAGGGACAATGAACTACAGCTGAGTCAGCGACTCTCGCCACCCTATTGTCAGATCAACCATGAAAGTTAGACGACAGAAAGGTTTTTCTCTTCTGGAGGCAATCGTCGCCCTGACGATCCTGGCGTCGAGCGGCGTTGCCCTGTTCAGTTGGTTCAGCGTGACCTATGACGGTCTCATTCGACTGCAGGAAGTGCAGGCCCGACACCAGTTGATGGACGACCTGCATGCGTATTTTTCGACCCTGAATATCCAGGAGGAGACCACCCAGCGAATGCGCGTAAATGGATTTGATGTGACGTGGAAGGCAGAACTCCTGGAGCCGAAGCAGACGGGGCGTGGACTGACAGGCGGCCTCTCCAACTTTGATCTCGGACTCTATGATGTGGACATTGAAATCGGGATAGAGAAGCGCATTGTAGGCAGATATCAGACCCGCCTGGTGGGTTACCGTAGAGTCAGGATTCTGAATAATGAACCGGGTTAGTGGTTTTACGCTTATTGAGGTCATGGTTGTGATTGCGGTCACGAGTATAACTGCTGTTCTGATTCTCCAGATGATGACGATCCTTTTTCGTGGGTATGACCAGATCGGTCGCGTTCAGAGTGAACTGGCGAAAGAAGCGATGTCCTATGGCTGGTTTCGTGACTCCATCGGGTCCCTGGTTGCCAGCCTGGATAGAGAATTTGCTTTCTCGGGGGATGTTCGGGAAATGGAAGGCTACACCTCTGCCCCGTTATTCGGCAGCGCAGGGAAGGTCACGGAGATCCGGTGGCAACTGCGCGAAGAAGCTGACGGCACCTCTTTGTGGTACACCGAGAAAGGTGAGCCGCAGATACAGATAGCTGTCTGGCAGGAATCAGAGGTCGGTTTTTTGTATCGCGGACTGAAATCCGGCTGGCGGAATACCTGGCCGCCTGAAGAGCTCCCTGCCGGTATATTGCCTCACAGGGTAAAGTTGAAGATTGAAAACCAGTCTGAATCCCGTGAGATTTACGCCGCCATCAGCGTCAGGCGCACAGGGAGGTACGACTATCGTGACTTTTTCTAGTCGGGGTCGTTCAGAAGGATTTGTACTTGTGGCAGTGATATGGGTGCTCGCTGCGTTGGCGCTGGTTGCAGGCTTTATTGCTGTGCAAGTGGAGTCGTTACAGAACCAGAGCTTCGCGATGGAACAAAGGCGCGTTGAATCCATGGATCGCCTCGCGATCGAATCTGTCCTTCTGTACATGGCATCGACAAGAACTGCCACCTACGCCGGGTTGTTGACTGAACCCTATGTCCCTGGAAATTCAGATATAGTGACGGAACACAGTTTCGCCGCCAGAGGAAATGAAATTCGGCTTGATGGTCGGATGTACCCTGTGCGTGGAAATCATCGAATCCGGATCCAGGATGCCGGTAGCCTTGTCAGCCTGCGCAATGATCAGACCACCAAGCTTGAGGGCCTTCTGCAGAGCTATCAGCTGCCCGATCACAAGGTTGAGTATCTGATTTCGACCTTGTACGACTACACGGATCGCGACCATGTCTCAAGATTGAATGGGGCGGAGCGCGGTGAATACAGCCATGCCGGAATGATGCCGCCTACCAATCGATTCCTGACCAATCCGTGGCAGTTGTTGAACGTGATTGGCTGGCAGGAGCACCTGGAGAAAATGCCTGGTTTTTTCGAAGAGATCACCATCTATGTCGGTGATCGTGAGAACTACAATACGATGACGCCCAAAGCCATGAAAGGTTTCGGTGTCAACATCATGGTCGATGTGGAGCGGATCTTTGAGCACAGATCTGAGCGGGCTTTCGGTCGTCTTCAGGAAGTGCTGGAAGTCAGTGGCCAGATTTTTGACCGTGACCCCATGGCGGTGACTTTTCTGCCTTCTCGCTATCTCAGGCTAAGGATTGCCGGACCCGGAAGTAACACCGAACGCTGGGTTGGAGTAACATTGACGCCGAATTCAAACCTGGCTCCCTGGGAAATCGATTACCGGGTAGCGGGTGTAACGATGAAATCAGAGCAAAACTATGTTCGTGAACTGGCTGCGCCAACAGCTCTTCTCCGATAGCGTCTATCTGCAGACGGGAGAAGGCTTGCAGGAGCTGAACCTCGGGGAGGTCGGTCGACTATGGATCGTGGCCCGGTCCGAGTGTGTGTTCAGAACGCTGGACGTTGCGGCGGTACCCGTCTCCAGAAGAACACAGGCTGTCGCGGCTCAGATTCCCCTGCTGTCTCCGTTTCCGAATCCCGGATACTGGTGCAATGTGCAGGAAGGGGAGGCGAAGATTTGGATCTGGGATGGCGCGAGACAGAATGAGCTTGCGGCTGAATCGGGCGTGGAGGTGGCCGGGTACGAAGTCGTTCCGGAGGCCTGTTTCGCTCATAGCTGTCCGGAAGGTGCATGTTTTTATCAAGCCAACGTCGGTTTCTTTGCACATGTCTGGCGGGATGGTGTCCTGGTGGCAGACTCGTGGTGGCGGGATGATCCGGGTGAAATCGAGTGGTCGAGTTTCCTGCGTGGTCTGGGTGTTTTTGCTCGGCAGAAGCCTGAACTGAGAAGCATCGATTTCCAGGAGAAGAACACATGGGTTGACATTTCTGGCCATGCAGGGGTTGCGCAGTCAGTGGAACCGGTGGTAATCAAGCTGACAATAGCGGTGTTCCTCTTTTTGCTGGGGTTTCAGTCGACAGGGTCGTTGAGGTTGGTTTATGAGTCCTATCAATTGCGTGATGAGCTTGCTTCGATTTCGGAGACTCATCGAGAAACGGTTGTGCTTCGAGAAAGGGCCTTGTCAGCCAGGGCAAAAGGTCAGCAACTGGCAGACCTGGAAACGATCAGTCAGATAGACCTGATGACCCGGGTGTCGGAGTCTTTGCCGCCATCCAGCGGAAAGTTGATTAAATGGCGTTATCGTCCAGGGGAACTGGAAGTCATTGTTGCCGATCCCGCGCCAGATCTCGAATCATATGTCAGGAGTATTGAATCAATCTCTTTTCTGGAGCGGGTAAGTGTGGAGCCGGTTCCACGAGCGGGTCAATTGAAGTTCTCGGCTGAGGTCGAACAGTTATGAATCTACGGGATCTAAGAACTGAGCAGATTCAGAGTGAGCTGTCTGAAAACTTTCGACTTCGTGTCGGCCTGTGGTTGGTTGTCGTGCTTTTCCTGTCCTGGTTGTCACTCGTCTGGTCTGACTTTAATGCAGGACAATATGCCTCGATAAAGAACCTCGAGAGAAATCAGAGAGCGTTAGTGGATATCGAGTCCGTTGACGTGTGGCGAGAGCGGGTGAACCTGGAAGAAGATCGGGTCAAACGAATAGAGCAGACCCTGTGGAAGGCTTCCAGCGATGGTCTTGCCAAGGCCAGGCTCCAGGCAGGGCTGGATGAACTGATTGTAAAAGGCGACTTTGTGAAAAAGTCTGTCAAGGTGGGCACTCCTCAACCACTTGATGCCGTTTCCGTCAATCGCATTCGCGCCAGAGTCAGGGTGAATGTGACGCCGGATCAACTCGCGCAAACGATGACCAACATCGCATCATATCCACAGAAGCTCGTCGTGGAAGAGCTGGAGCTAAACTTCAGGAATGGCAGATGGGTTGTTGACCTGACGGTTGCTGCGTTCTTTATTTACGCTGAGGAGGCTGCCTGATGTCTGGCCCATTAATTCGTCAGTTGACGGTTGCTGCGCTGCTGGGATTGGTCGGCAACTTCCTTCTTTATGACTTCAGCTCGCGGGGAAAAGAGAGTTTCATGTCTGAGTGGCATAGTCCTGTAGGGAAACTGGCTTCAATCTCAACCGCTTCTGAGTCCGTTAAAAGTTTCCTCAGGGTTGAAAAACCGAGTGAGGTAAACATCGACACGGTTGCGCAGAGCGAAAACAGGCTGGAATCGCGTCAGTTCACCTTTCAGGGGGTCACCTACAGACTGTCCGGGCTGGTCATCAGTAGCACTGGTGGGGCTGCAACGCTGATTGCAGACAACCTGGACCCGATAAGGGTGGGGGCGGGCGATGCCATACCGAGTGGGGAACTGATTGAGTCGATTGATTTGAATCAGATTGCTTTGATTGCAGCCGATGGTAAACGAGAGTCGTTGAGAATCTACTAGGGGACAGAGAAGTGAGAAAGAACTGTTTAACAATAATGTGGCTGCTGTTTGCCGCAGGGTGTGCTTCAACCTCACCGGCACCGGAGCTTACCAGAACGGTCAAAGCCGCAAGTGGTGAAACTGAGACAGCAGCGGTGGTTCAAGGTAAAACTGACAAAGGGGAAAAGTCGCCTGGCATATTCTCTGCGACACCGACACCGCCCTATGGTCGCGCGATAGCGAAGCAATTGCCCAGAGACCCTGTAGAAAAGCGTCTGGCAGACGGCCAGGCCGGGGTGAATTTCCATGAAATTCCAGTCGGTCGATTCATAAACGAGGTATTTGGAAACATCCTTGGACTGGCATTCGAGGTCGAAAGCTCGTTGAGTTCCCGGGAAGACCTGGTAACCATGAGATCGGCAGAGGATCAGAGCCACCTGCAGCTTTACAGGATGGCTCAGCGAGTCTTGATGAATTACGGTATCGGTATTGTGCATCAGGGGGAATTGATCCGCTTCGTGCCTTCGAAGGACCCGAACAGTCCGGCGGCTCCGCTTCTCATCACGGGAGAGACTCTGCCAGATGTGCCGGATTCCCGTCGCACTGTGTTTCGCTTCGTGCAGTTGCATTCGGTAAGGGAGAATTTACTCAGGGGCTGGATAGATATTTCATACAAGCAGACGGGACTTGTTGTTCGAAGCGACCCGCTGACTAATACGATCATGCTTCAGGGGCCTGCCTATCTCGTAAACCAGGCGGCAGAGAGTGTGGCGATTCTTGATCGCCCGAACATGCGAGGAAAGTACAGCGTTCGAATCGTCCCATCCTTTGTGAGCGCTGATACGCTCGCAAAGATGCTGACAGATGTTCTTCAAAGTGAAGGAATCGCGGCAACCCTGCAGCCGCCTATTGGTTCCGTCATCGTGTTGCCAATGCTTCCGACAAATTCGGTTATTGTGTTCTCGTCGGACGCGCAGATTCTTGATCATGTTAAGGACTGGGCGTTGGAGCTTGACCAGCCTGTGACTCAGAATGTTTCTGATGACTTTTTCTACTACCAGGTCAGGAATACGAGTGCTGCCGATCTCGCAGCCGCAATAGCTGGTGTCAAAGACGACGTTGATGAAACAGGAGGTAACCGTACCGGGCCAGAAGGCATCTATGTCGATAAGAACAGGAATGGGTTGATCTTTACAGGCGAAGCTCAAAACTGGAAAGCGTATCTGCCGATTATAAAGTCAATGGACCGGGCAGTGCCCCTGGTGAATGTCGAGGTCACGGTAGCCTCAGTGACTTTGACTGACGACACAGATATCGGGATTGAGTGGTTGTTCAATGATACACATGGAGACTTTTCCGGCCTGGGTCAGAGTAGTTTCGGTATCGGCGCTAGTGGATTCTCATACCAGTTGAACAACCTGGGGCAGGTTCGGTTCGCCCTGAATGCCCTGTCCCAGGATCAGCGGGTATCAATTCTTTCGAAGCCGACCATACTTGTGAAGAGCGGGGAGACAGCGTCGATTGACGTTGGTCAAGAGGTCCCGATTATCACCAGTCAGGCGCAGAGTAAAGATACCGCGGATGCGCCTGTCCTGCAGAGCATTACCTACCGGAAGACCGGTGTTCTGCTGGAAGTCGGACCGACGGTACATTCATTGAACCGGGTGGATCTGGATATTACGCAGGAAGTGAGTGAAGTGCTGGACGCTGTGGCGACTTCGGTCGAAAGCCCTTCAATCTTCAATCGAAAAGTGAAAACAACGCTCACGCTTTCTGACGGTGGCGCGGTAATACTGGGCGGCTTGATTTCATCGTCGGCCAACGAGGGCAGCAACAAAATTCCAGTTCTTGGGAATATTCCCGGACTCGGTGCGTTATTCAGATCATCCGGCAATCAGGAGACACGTAGCGAACTTATATTGGTGATTCAGGCATATATCATTGATATTGAAGGAAAAAACTGGAATTTTAACGAGCAGCTGAAGCAGAAGCTGAATTTGCTGGACATCGAATCTCTGGAACTGAACTAGACTGCCGAACCAGCTCTGAATACGGGTCGGGTCTGGCATGTGGGCCAGTTCACTTCATTTAGCGAAATACTCGGTTACTCATTGAAAAGCCATGGAAAAACCTGCATATCAGTGTTGCACTTGCCACCATAGCTGCATATACTTTCACCCCGTTAACTTCGGTTTACACTGCGGTGGGTCTGGTAACCAGGCCCGTTTATGGAAGTCGTAGTTCTTAAGGCTACTCACTCGGGTTGATCGGGGATAACAAGTTAACTCGCTGCAACGGATTCTGAAATGTTGTTGTTCTGGAATGTCGTAGTAGTGAGTCTGGTAACCAGACTCGTTTCTTGCTACCAAACCATGCATAATGGTAGGTAACGGAAGCGAAACACTAGAAACAAAAGGTGATTTAAATCATGAACAAAAAACTATTAAGCATAGCGGTAGCAGCCGGTGTTGCGGGTTTGGGTGGGGTCGCGCATGCTGTTGATTTCACGGCCACGACCCCGACACCTGTCTCAGTTGCTTCCGAAACTACTATCGCGCCAGCTGGCACGGGCATTACCGGTGCTGCTGTAACTGCAACATTCGAAGCTGGATTCAGTGTCGACGATTCTAACGCGCGTTATATTCGTATTGATATTACAAATGGTACTTGGGGAGCACAGCAAGTAAGTTCAGATATGGTTGCTGATGATAGTAGTGGTGGTGATAATGCCTCGGTGACCTTTTCCGCAGGTGGTGCTGCGACAGATTCTCACGTGATCTATACCATCACGTCGGCTTCTGCCGGTAACACGGTAGCAGCAACCAATGATGTCGATTTCACTCCGAATGGTGGTATCACGGTGACTTCACAGGAGTCTGTTGCCATGACCTACCAGCTGTTCGAAACTGCATCAGCGGCTGTAGCGAATGATGGTGGTGCACTTGCAAATGACAGTGGTACCTTAATCACGTTCGTGGCAGCTAACAACACCGTTGCAGATACTGCTACACCTAACGCTATTGATGTAACGACATCTGTCGGCACCGGTGCGGTGTTTGTCGGTGGTAATACCAACATTATTGGTGCGGTAAATACGACTGATTCAGGTGCGGTAAACACAACTGGGTCTACTCTCGCTTCGGCTAATATTGAGGCTTCATCGTCACTGTCAGTTACAGGTGACTTTACCTTCGTTCAGGACCTGACCGCTGGTGCGCCGGATGGTACATATACGCTGACCAGTGCTACCCTGGACTCCGCTCCTAATTGTGCAGGTAGCACCTTAGCCAATGCCACTTCGATTACTGACACAACAGCTGTCTTTACGACGAGTGGTATAAACCCTGATATTATGTACGTCTGTGTTAACGCCAATGGCGTTAGTCTGATCGCAGAGCAGGGCTTCACCGCTGCCTACGCAAGCGTGGGTGCATCTGGATACGCTAATGAAAGCACTGACTTGACATTAGCTAGTCTGGCTAAGAACGGTGCATCTGCCGGCCAGGTACTGGTCCTGACGCCTGGTGGCGCATTCCAGAACTTCCTGAGGGTAAGTAATACCTCTAACATTTCTGGAGACGTCACGTTCAGTGTCACGAACGATGCGGGTACGACAGTCACTGGCGTCAGCATGGGTGACATCAGCGGTCAGAGCAGCTCATCGCTGGCCGGTCAGGCATCTTCAAGCCTGATCAACATCGACGACCTGTATGCTGCAGCTCAAGCTGCGGATGCAACGTTTGATGCTGCAGGTGGTAAGCTGAGAGTAACGGCTACCGGCAACTTCGGTAGCGTTAGCCTCCAGAACATCACCTTGTCGACTGACAATACGACCTTTGCGACTTTCTAAACCCCTTAGAAATCGTAATATGAAAAGAGAGCAGCCCCTTACGGGGCTGCTTTTTTTTGGATAGCACACATTTTTCCGATCCCATGAGTGAGACAGACAACAATTCAGATATTGGAGTTATTACAGCAGAAGTCATACAGCAGTTCTCTCGAAACGTTTACTCAGGAGACTTCAATGCTGCGATGGCCAGTTGCATTGATATCCTTCACAGGTTTGAAGTCATGGGCGGGTATTCCACCGGGGTCGTTGATGAGAAGCAGGCGACGCAGGCGCTGGCTTTCTTTGCTGCGGGGTATACGGCAATGCTTGCTAACCCGGGATATTCAGTGACGAGGGAAGGGCTTGGTGCGCTGATGTCACATAAGACTGTTCTGAGTAGGATATTTTCAAGTACAGACTTTCGCGATATGTCTTACATCTATCCGTTGATCGGAGAAACCCAAGGTGGTCATTTGACATTGTCTGAGAGATCGCTGGATAAGTTCGTTCTAGCTACGACTCTTGACATCATGTCAGAAGATGCATTCGGGGTTCTGCGAATGCTCAAGGATGATGCGAAACTCCTATTCTGGCTGTCTCTGCTGGACAACAAATGTATTTTAACAGAAACAGAACAGTCTAATGTTGCTAGGCTGATAGATTTTATATCCGAATTGAAAGTTGTCCCAGTAATGTCGATTCCGGAAGTGGATCTGGTGAACAGGGTGTGGTTTGTGTGCAGCTATTGGGATCTGCCAAGCAAGCATGAAGTGAAAAAGTTCCTTAACAAGGTGCTGCTTGCGACTGCAGATCTGCTTGGAGTGGATACAAGGCAAAGCCTGTCTCCAATTCCAACACGCGAGAAAAAAAAGGTGCTCGTTGTGTTGGAGTTGTGGAGATATAACAGTGCGATGCACCGATGTTACGCGAAAGCAGTCACGAGCCTGCGACGTCATTTTGAGGTTGTTGCACTAGCCAAGCCGAAAGAAATCGATGAGCGAAACGCCTATTCGTTCGATGATGTGAATCACTTCAGCCCCACTGGATTGCTGCCCGAAAATGTCAAAATTGTACAGGAATGTGCACCGGACATTATTTTTTACCCAAGCCTGGGTATGAGTGCAATGGCAACTCACCTCGCCCAGTTACGATTGGCACCGGTTCAGATAATGACCATGGGGCATCCTGCCAGTTCATTTTCAACTGAGATGGATTATGTCGTCATTGAGGAAGACTTTCTTTCTGATCCGAACAGGATCGGTGAGAAAATCCTTTTGTTGAAAAAGGGTGCGTTCAGTTTAACCCGGCCTGATTTTGATACTTCGGTTTCGCATGGTGAGAAAAGCGAACGTGATCATTTTCAGATCGTGGTGAACAGCATGTATCAGAAGCTGACGCCAGGATTCTTGGGGGTCTGCTCTGAGATAGAATCCAGAGCGGAAGTGCCGGTTTATTTTCACTTTCTTTGTGGTGCTAACGTGCTCAGTGTAAAACACCTCACCGATATCATTCAGGAAAAACTCAATGCCGAAGTTCACGAAATGTTGGAATATAAACGATACTTTTCAATAATTGCCGACTCCGATCTGCAGCTGACTCCATTTCCCTTTGGCAATACGAACAGCTTCGTTGATGCGATGATTGCTGGTGTGCCTACTGTCTGCATGGATGGCCCAGAAATGCATTGCTTGCTGATAGGGTGTCTCTACCGGAGTTCTGCCAGACCAGTTCTCCTGAAGAGTATGTGGATGTGGTGTTACGATTGATAAACGACAGAGAACTATTGCAAAGCATCAGCAACCAGATTCAGGAATCAGATCTGGACGAAAACCTGTTCACCAGTTCGGCAGAAGCAGAGTCAGATCTTGCTGTTCTGTTTGAGTGGGTATACGACAATCACAGCGCGATACAGGCTGACGAGAAGCGCATTTGGACTGTCAGCGATCGAAATCTGCTGGCGGCAAGCCCGGCTTGAGAGTTGAAAAGTAATTACTTCATGACCCTGTGAAAATCACGGTAACGCGACCATACCTTCCTGCCAAATCCAGGATTGATAAATACCTGAACAGAGCCCTGGACAGTCGTTGGGTGACTAATGGCGGACAGCTGGTCAAACAACTAACCGAGGAACTAGAGGATTTCCTCGGGGTCTCAAACCTGATACTCGTCGCCAATGGTACTCTTGCATTACAGATAGCCATCAAGTTGACACAGATGAGCGGAGAGGTGGTCACCACACCATTTTCTTTTCCTGCAACTTCCAGCGCTCTGATCTGGTCAGGCTGTTCACCTTCGTACTATGATATTGACATGCACACTTTCAACATTGATGTTGATGAGAAACGTTTGGAGCGGCAGCAACCACAAGGGATTCTTGCAACTCACGTATTCGGGAATCCGTGTGATGTACATGGGCTGGAAGCTCTGAGCAGCCAGAATCAGTTGCCCTGCATTTTTGATGCAGCACACGCGTTTGCCGTGAACTATGCAGGAAAGAGCGTACTAGAGTACGGAGATGTGAGCATTCTCAGCTTTCATGCGACGAAGATTTTTCATTGCATTGAAGGTGGGGCCCTGATTGTGAGAGATCCGGAGCTCTTCGAGCGTGCCAGGAAAATGATCAATTTCGGCTTCGATGACAATGGTGTACTCGTTGACATTGGTATCAACGCCAAGATGAACGAGTTCGAAGCAGCTGTGGGACTCGCAGTGCTTGAGGACATCGATGTAATCCTTAAAGGTTACAAGGAAAGAAGCGAAATTTATGACGGATTGCTTTCCGGTGAACTCAGGCGTCAACAGATCGCTGAGGGTTGTAATTACAATTATAGTTACTTTCCGGTTTGTTTCCCTTCGACGGACACGCTGATGGCTGCTCTCGATGATCTTGCCGAGCGTGACATCTATCCACGACGATATTTTTATCCATCTCTCGATACGGTATCCATGTACGGTGGGGACGGTGGGTGCTCAAACAGCATCGATGTCGCGAATACGGTTGCCTGTCTTCCTCTATATGCAGATCTTGAGAAAGAAAAAATTGAGGAGATTTGTGGTGTCATTAACTGTCGCTTGTGATCTGGTTGATCGATGGGAAATTGCGCCCGTCAGCACCATCTGGACACATTGACCTGATTGCTTAAGAGACACATTTGGCTCATCGTTAATCTTAAGAGGAACGATGATGAAGAAACGCAATCCCAACAAGCCCAGTTCTGAAAGGACCGTACGCGACACCTGCAGGGCAATACGACGCCAGTATCCCGCAGAACAGAAGTTCCGCATAGTTCCAGACGGTCTTCGAGGCGAAGAGAGCGTCGCCGTGTTATGCTGCTTCAGAGAAGTATGAAATCATCCGCCCGGTGGAGCAGTCCAGCCTGTCGGTTAAACAAACGCTGGCCAGCCTGGATATC
>CAZJRI010000160.1:0-11710 GCA_964548025.1 uncultured Pseudomonadales bacterium | reverse complement strand
CATTTTTTTCATATCGACTTACCAACGATTATCATCTGTCTCTTTGCGTACTGCAAAGAGATATTGCAGTGCCTAGATTGATTTCGGTTGACTCTTTACTGAACGAAACACCACTTGAACCTCTGTGGTTTTTAACTTCATCACAAACCCCGTAAAGGCAAACCAGCCGATTCATAACAGCGATCAATCAATCGCATCTGATTAACTGCATCATCCGGCCCTGTATAAATTGATGCCCCATTCTCAACTGCATTGATAAATGCATCGAGTTGATAGCCATAGGTAGGTCGCCTGTCAAAAGTTTCGGTCGAAGTTTCATCGCCAACAACAAGCTCGATACTATTACCCGTCTGGGGAACAAGTGGATTGTTCACTTTCATTCTCCCAAGATCACCGATTACCTCAAGATCGGCTCTGAACGCCGCGCTCTGACGCATATCTCCAGATGTCACTACCTTGATGTCTCCAGGGAAAATCATTTCAGCCTTCAGATAAAGGTCAACG
The DNA here is from genome assembly GCA_964548025.1 of uncultured Pseudomonadales bacterium. Lineage (GTDB taxonomy): Bacteria > Pseudomonadota > Gammaproteobacteria > Pseudomonadales > Azotimanducaceae > JAHRVQ01. The sequence goes on along the minus strand of CAZJRI010000160.1, from coordinate 11,206 downwards.
TTCTCGGGACCCTCTTCTGCCGTGGCGTTAACCTCTTCTGGTTCCTGCGAGGTAATATGACGCACCCACGAGATGGGATAGCAGCCAATATCCATCGTGACCCCGCCACCAGTCTCATACTGCATGCGAATATCATTCGGATTGACTGCACCGCGTATATGAAAGGCAGCATTGATCTCGCGGATTTTCCCAAGTTGCCCGGAATCGTAAATCTCCTTGGCACGGATGAATATCGGATGATATCGATAATGAAAAGCATCCATTAACACCAGGCCGGTCTCTTTGGCAACATCAGCCATTTCTTCAGCTTCTTTTGCATTGCTGGCGAATGACTTCTCACAAAGTACGTGTTTGCCGGCTCGCATCGCCTTGATACACCATTCATGGTGCGCAGTAATCAGCAGCGGATTGTAGACAGCGTTGATCTTTTCATGGTTTACCACAGCCTCATAGTCATCCACCACATTTCGAATGTGATGATACTTCGCAAAGCCTTCTGCTCTTTCACGCGTACGGGCACCTATCACACTGATAAATGCTCCTGGTTCATCAACACAGGGGAATACCAGCGCTCGGGGCGTGATATTGGCTGTACCGAGGGTTCCAAACCTGATCATGCTTCTCTCTCCTTTGCTTCGAACAGCCCAACAATGGGTTCAAGTTCCGCTTCATATTTTTTCCAGCTATTTAACGCTGATTTGTAAATCGGTTTACGCACCTGGGCAGCACTCGCTGTCGATACGGGTGACGCCGACTGATGAAATTCAAGGCATTCAGGTTCCCATGACAGACCGCAATAGTCCATCACTCCGCGCGATATAGATTCAGGATTTTCCACCAGCGATTCATAACTCACTTCGTGAATTCTCTCACCGAATAATCCACGCCAATGAGACATAAGATCATCAAACCGAAGATAATAACTGGCGATATCCTCCAGTCGGTAGGCATAGTTGTAATAGGAGAAATTGATGGCAAATAGCTGCTTGAAATTGCTCAGGCAGGTATCCAGCGGATGCCGTCGCATACAGATTATTCTCGCTTGTGGAAACGCCAGTAATATATGACCGATATAAAGAAAGTTTAAGGGCAATTTATCAACAAAACGGGCGTGTTGTTGTCTGAACGCAGCAATACCTGCCAGGTATTCATCAGCCACCTTGTCAAAATCAATCTGGTCAAGCTTGTCGATAACCTCTGTATCCAGCACCACCCCGGATTTGGTTCCTGATGCTCTCTTAACCGCGATACCAAAATTCTGCAGTTCCCCCAGCGAGATTACCTGTGAATGAGCGTCCAGTATCCTCTCCATTAACGTGGTCCCGGACCTCGGCATACCAACGACAAAAACGGGGGCTTCACTGCTGGAACTCTTGCTGATAGATGCTAATTTTTCTTTCGTAAATTGATCTTTTAAACCATCGAAAACAAGTTGATCAGTTTCAAAGCTATAACCAATCTGTTGCAGTCGTTTTAGCTTCCCCCGCTTCAGGTATTCGAACACTTTTGAGGTTTCACCCAGGTGTTCGTACTCCCTTGCGATGGCATGGCAGAGATAGAGTTCGTCTTCGGGCTTCAATTCCTCGTTTTCGATAAGTTTCTTCAGGCGGACCAGATGGTCATTATCTGACCCTGTTTTAAGCAATTCAGACAAGGCCCAGTGTGCACGATAGAAGTCGTGCTTGAGTTCAATGGCTTTTTCATAACTATCTTCAGCATCCCGAAGCCGTCCTACGAATTGCTGGCTGGATGCCAGATTAAAATAAAAGTTAGGGTTGTCCGGGTCCATTGCCACTGCCTCAGACAGAACTGATACGGCCTTGTGATGATCTCCTGCACGACTGTAGGCAACACCGAGTGTATCAAGTTGGGCCGGAGTAATTGGCTTACAGGTACGTGCTTTGTCTGCAATCTGAATCGCTTCCTCATTTCTCTTTAACAGACAAAGGTACCTTGCCTGCTGCCCAAGATACTCTGCATTGTTCGCATCCAGTGAATTAGCCCTGCCAACCAGTTCCAGCGCTTGTCCCACAGCCCCTGTGGCAGCAGCAGCAACCGACATGAGGAACCAGGCATCAGCATGATCGGATTGCTGCCGAATAATCTGACGGCACTGCCTATAGGCCTCCTCATAATTGCCTCGATTAATCGCTCGCTGTGCTTTCTGGTGCAACTGTTTAACAGACAATCACGTATCCTTAAAAACGCAAAACCAGCCCGGATATTTCACCAAGGCGGCGTTGTGTGAATGTTAGCCATAGTAATTTCAATAGGTTAGAAGAGTTTATTTTGATATCGAATAATGACAAAGTATACCTGATCAACTTCAGAAAAAATCTGGCGTCACATTTTGAGCCTTCTCCCTCTCACCATAGCTATGGCTATGATTCGAGGAAGAAAACTCAAAAACGCTTCGCTTGTCTAGCCATATTTTCTCTGAAGCCGATCCCTTGATGAAATATCCGGGCTAGATTCCTATAAAATGCAATCATATAAAAAAGGGCACCTGATGTGCCCTTTTTAATCTCTTCAACTGACTTTCAGAAAGAGTAGGTCAGACTCAAACCGATATTCCTCGGCAGCCCGACGTATTCGCCATACGATCTGAGTGCCCTGCCATTGATTAACCCCCTGTTTTCCTGCAGCAGCCTTCTTGTACTTCTCGTGCCTGCGACGTAGTACTCGTCTGTCAGATTGTCGGCAAATAGTTGTACAGACCACTGGTCTCTTGCGAATGTTGCCGAAAGATGGTGCAGGGTATAGGAGTCAATATTCTCACCAACCCTTGCCGCCAGTGCCGGTTCTTCATCGCCGCCCGGTAGATTCATAATCTCACCCGTATAGGAAAATCCATAATTTACCAGCATGTTTACATTACCCCAGACAACATCATGGTAGGTAATGTTAAAGGTACTCTGATGCTCTGGAGAACCAGGCAGGCGAGTACCGTCGGGAGCATCAAGGGGACCCACCAGACCCGGCGCAGGCGCAGTGAGTTCGGCATCGATATAGGCATAGGTCAATGATGCATCCCAATTGGCATTGATCAGCCAGCGCAGGCTGAGCTCAAGTCCTCTTGACTCTGCGGAACTGCCATTGCCGGTAATCGGCAAATCACCGTTTACAGTGACATCAGACACCTGTAGATCATCCCAGTCAATCGTGTAGACAGCAGCATTGGCGCTTAATCTGCCATTTAACAGGGTTGCTTTTACGCCGATCTCAATATTCTCAATTTCGTCTGATTTGATCAGAACCTCATCGGACAGCGCGCATAGCTGTTGCGTATCACTCGCTATCTGCTCAGGTGTACATTCCGGCACTGAATTTACACCGCCATTCCTGTAACCCTCCGAGTAGGTAAAATACACGAGGGTATCGAGGTCCGGTGTCCACGAGACATTAAACTTGAATAGATCCCCGGTATCATTTGCCTGGTTGGTGCCAAGATCAACATTGATCGCATCCTGCGGTTCACCCAGGAAAACGGTATCGAAGAGGGGTAAACCGAATCCACCGGTTGAATCAACATCGAATTCATAGTCCCTGTATCCCACGGTTACCAGAAACTTATCGTTAAACTGATAGGAGATTTCACCGTAGAATGCAGTTTCTGATTCGTTCTGATCAGTGAGCTGAATATATTCCAGCGCGTCGGGACGCAGTTGAACGCCTCCGAATTCGTCAACCGCAAACTGATCGAAACCGGGTGCAAATTCTTCGCTGATTGCCGAGCTTTCAAACTCGTAATCGTAGTACCCAACGATCCAACTGAATTTGCTGTCGTACTGAGAGACCAGTCTCACTTCCCACGTTTCAGATTCTTCATCAACGACTTCACGGGTGAATGCCGCAAACGACGGCATGAACTCGTATCCATATTCAAAATCCAGCAGCAGGTCAGTCTGATCCCGCTGTCCCACCTCATCGTAATTCGATTCACCGTAGATTAAAGTACCTTCAGCAAATCCAAAATCGACTTTTAGATCCAGGCTGATCAAATCATTATCGTAGTCATTTGGTTCCTCGTACCTCAGTGCCGATTCGTACCGACCGGAACCATAAGCCGCTCTGCTATTGATCTGCCGTCCTTCAGCTTCTGTATCCTGAAAGTAGTACCAGATATTCGCGTCCACTGTTTCATTCGGGGTCCAGCGTAAATTCACACGCCCGGAAAGTGTTTCTTCACCATTGACATCTTCTGCATCGTGAAGCTCTGACGGATTATTCGGGTCCGACACACCGGCAACATTGACCAGGTGTGTATAGTCGATAAAGCCTTCGTCATCCAGTTGGTCAACGTTTACCCGAATCGCCAGCACATTCTCAATGATTGGCAGGTTTACGGTCACGCCGAAATCGGTACTGACGCCGTCACTGTGTGCCATCGAACCCATCGAACCCCTCGCATCAAGCGAAAAGCTCCCCGTATCCGCCTTGTTGGGAATATAACGAATGGCACCACCCATGGTAGCCGCACCATAGAGCGTCCCCTGGGGTCCGATCAATACCTCGACCCGCTCCAGATCATTCGGCTTAAGATCAATCTCGACCGGAATATCTCCGAGATAGGTGGCGACCAGATCTGAATTAAACGCCGGACCCAATGCATCTGTATTCAGACCACGGACCATAATATTCGGGGAATCATCTCTCGGCCCGTTATCGGTTATCTGTAATCCCGGCACGTAGCGAGAAATCTCGTCCAAACCATATAGACGCTGTTGCACGATCTCGTCACCACCAATGGCCAGGACATTGATCGGTATATCCATGACGCTTTTCGATCGTCTGTTGGCAGTTACGATTAATTCTTCCAGCACGGGTTCAGCGGATTCAGCGGCAATAACGGGTTGAAGACCACTGATCGTGGATGCTGTTATCACAGAAATTGCTGCAACCAGCCTTTTTTTTGATGAAATCCTGTCGAGTTGCGTCATATCAAATCCCTTTGTTAGAAGACAAGCCTGGTGTTTCTACAAGCTGGTGTTTCTAGATGAGTCTCAACTTCAGCACAAAAGGTTTATGTCCAACAACATAAGGCATTCAGGGCATAGCACCTCACGCGAGTGCCACACCCACTTATACCCCTAAACGGATACAACATCCACAGGATTGTAAATCGCCAGACGCTCATATCCTCTGCAGGATCAGGGGGCGAGAAAAACATCGCACTTGATTCAGCCTTCCAGAGGGAAGTCCTTCAACGTGTCGGATGGTTCAATCTTGAGTTCTTCAAGAAACGGCGCAGCATGATCTATTCGCCCTGACATCGCGAGATCCGCGATAGCGAGCTGGTAAACAGATTCAGCGATATATTCCACCGCCTGCACTCTTGAACGACTCTGATCGTTAATCAGATGATGATGAAGTACTCCTGGAGTTGCCACCAGACCAGGTGATATCACATTGACAGAGACATTGTTCTGATATTGTTCCTGCGCCAATCCCGTGGTGAATCGCTCAAGGGCTGCTTTGCACATACCGTAAACAGTTCCTCCATGACCACCCTCGGCATCTGCTTTTGGATGGAATGCTGCTCCGGATGATATGTTGATAATATGACCGCCTGATCTTTCAATCATCGAAGGAAGTACCAATTGCGCCAGGTGGAAAGGCGCTTTTACCTGCACATCGAACATCAGGTCGTATCGTTTACTGCTGAATTCCGTGACAGGAATAAAGTAGGTTATTGCCGCGTTGCTGACCAGGATATCAACAGGTCCAAATATCGACTCTGTCTCACGAATCAGGTTTTCTCTCTCTTCTGCATAGGCCAGATTACACTGGATGGCATGCGCTTGCCCGCCACAATCCCGAATCCGATCTGCCGTCTCGTTGATGGTGCCATCAAACATATGATCTTCTGGTTTGGCCGTTCTCGCACTCGGCACAACATGGGCGCCTTCCATTGCCAGACGATAGGCTATGGCCTCTCCTATACCCCTGCTCGCGCCGGTTACCACCGCGACTTTACCTGCAAGGGTTCCTTCCATATTACACGTGTCATTCGCCATGACCGGGCTCCTTTTTTTAGCTGGTGATCGCACATGAAATACCAACTGGTCGCCAGTCGCAATCCTTTCTCATGAAAATGTAATTATTGAAGCGAATCGCAGCCCACAGGGTGATTTTGTGTTTCGATCCGAAGTGGAAAGCGAGGCGGTTAAATTGAGCAAATACCGGTCTCCATGAATCAAATTCAGTTGACTTATTGTCTTATAATACTATTGTACTATTAATATAGTACATTAAGACGAACAATGTGATAGATTTCAAGCTGAACAACCAGAGTGGAGTGCCCTTCTACCGTCAGGTGGTCGATCAGATACGATTCGGCATATCTTCCGGTGATCTCGTCCAGGGAGAACAATTACCCACCGTTCGCGCCCTCGCTGTACAACTGCAGATTAATCTCAATACCGTCAGCAAGGCATACAAGGAACTTGAAATACAAAAAGTCCTGTATACCCAGCAGGGAACAGGTACATTCGTCGCGTCGACACATATCGAATTACCGGAAGCAGAAAGAACCTCGAAACTGGAAGACATCGCCAGGGAGTACATGAATGCCGCTGCTGCTTACGGTTTCAGCATTACGGACCTAATAAAACAGCTTGAAAAAGCCGGGGAAGTACATAATGAATAGTATCCATCCTGAGAAACTACCGAGAATCAACGCCGTTGCACTCACCTTCGCAATATTCAGCCTGGGGATTGATTTTGTCTCCTGGTATTTCACTTATATCAGTACGACAGTCGCATGGTTACTGGTCATCCTGATCCTCCTTGTCGCTGTATCAATCAAAATTGCAGACCAATGGGAGAAAGCAATTGTTCTCAGACTCGGTAAATATATTGGTACCCGGGGACCGGGTCTGTTTTTCATCATACCCATCGTTGATCGGGTGGATTCATACATTGATCAACGTCTCAGGGTCGATGATGTTCGCCCAGAAAATTCGCTGACAAAAGATACAGTGCCTGTCTATGTGGATGCAGTCGCCTACTGGATGGTGTGGGATGCAGAGAAGGCTGCACTTGAAGTTGAAGACTATGAAAGCGCCGTTTCCTTTATTGCTCAGACAACCCTGCGGGATATTATCGGCAAGCATGAACTGGCTGATCTGCTGCAGAATCGCGACAAGATTGGCGAGGCCCTTCAAAAACAACTGGATCAATTCACCACCTCGTGGGGAATTACCTGTCAGTCAGTCGGCATCAAAGACATTAACCTGCCCAGCGAATTAACAGAGGCGATGAGCAAACAGGCCCAGGCAGAACGGGAGAGGCTGGCGAGGGTAACCCTGGGGACCGCTGAAACCGAAATCGCCGAAAAGTTTGAACAAGCCAGCCAGCGATACCAGGACAATCCGGTTGCGTTACAGCTTCGTGGGATGAACATGTTATTCGAGGGGCTGAAAGAGAAGGGATCACTTATCATCGTCCCAAGTTCAGCCCTCGATTCGATGAATCTGGGTGCGGTGGGCGGGCTTGCCGCGCTAGCCAATCATGAAGCTTCCATAGAACCGTCCAATACTTAGTATTGGCACATTAATCTCAATTGCAGCCTTGACCTGAAGTAAGTCCAATTCGAGTCAGCAACCAGAAATAGTTGTCACAAAACACCGATTACAATAGCCTTGAATTTCTTTCACAAAGGGCAGCTTCTTATGACTCATGGAATGGTATGTGCTCCCCAGCCAGAAGCTGTCGAAGCAGGAGTGGTCGCATTAATGAACGGCGGCAATGCCGTCGATGCAGCCATCGCCTGTGCTCTTGTGCAGACTGCTGTCGATCCTCAAATGTGTGGAATCGCTGGTTTCGGGTCAATGCATCTCTATCTCACCGCACAGGAAAAGCACTACTTTATTGATTTCCACGGGCGTGCGCCGATGGCAACAACCGAGGATATGTGGCAGGACAAGGTCATCAGTGAGACGGAGGATGGATTCGGTTTTATTCTAGAAGGTGGTATCAACGAACTCGGATATCATTCGATTACCTCACCCGGCACACTTAAAGCATTTGACGAAGCGATAAGACAACATGGCAACCTGGCCTTCAGTGATTTGCTGCAGTCAGCGATCGGGTACTGCGAGGACGGTTTTGCAGTTCGAACCCATGTCGCCAACTACTGGAATATGGTCGAATCAGCAGGTCGAATCGCTCATATCGAAAGACTCACGCGGATTCCGGCTACTGCCAGTATTTATACCAAAGATGATGGATCAATTTACAAGGCTGGTGAAATACTGAGAAATCCTGATATGGGACGAACCCTTCGCCGAATTTCAGAGAAGGGAGTGGATGATTTCTACCGTGGAGAAATTGCAGCAGATATCCTGGCTGATATGGCAGGGCATAATGCTTTGCTGGGTGAAGATGATCTTAGCCAATATGAGACAGAGACCCCAACCCCTCTATGGGGTCGTTTCCATGAATTCGACATCTCAACCAATCAACTCCCGGGCGGTGGAACCATGGTGCTTGAGATGCTGAATATTCTCTCGCACTTCGATTTGAAAGAACTCGGCCACAATAGCGTCGAATATATTCGTGTTGTCGCAGAAGCCATGAAAATCGCCACAGTAGACAAAGATAGTTTTATGGGCGACCCGCGATTTGTAGACGTACCTATGGATTTTCTGCTCGGCGACGAGTACGCCACAGCAATGGCAGAGAAAATCAGCGGATTCGAGAAAACCCAGGTTCCGAGATACAACCGCGGTGCGGACAATAAGGATACAACCCATGTCTGTACAACCGATGAATTTGGCAACTGCGTGACGATGACGCACTCCCTCGGTAATCCATCCGGTGTGGTAACAGACGGCCTGGGTTTTATGTACAACGGCTGCATGAACGTCTTCGATCCAAGACCGGGGAACGCTGATTCTCTCGCGCCGGGAAAATCCCGGTTTACCGCGATGTCACCGACGATTGTTTTTAAGGATAGAAAACCTTATTTGATTATCGGTGCACCTGGTGGCACCTATATTACAATGGGCGTGCTTCAGGGAATCCTGAACGTGCTGGTCTTCGGCATGAATGCCCAGGAAGCAGTCTCGGCACCACGATTTTGCGTCACTTCTGATGTGATAGATGTCACTAATCGAATACCCCGATTTGTCGAATCAAAACTCAACGATATCGGTTATCAAACGAGGCGATCACATCTCTCTTACCATTTCTCAGGTGTGCATGCCATCAGGCTGACAGAAGACGGCTGGGATGGTGGCGCAGACCCTGGAAGAGATGGCATGGCCCTTGAAGTTTGACTATAGATATCTTGCCATTGCTTAAAAAACATGGATTAATTCCGTGTATCCTTTTAACCAGAGGGCGTGTCATGAAGAATCTCACCAGGATCTCAGCATTAGTCGCAGGGTTCATCCTGTGTTCTCCAGGCCTCGCGGACATCCGGCGGACATCAGAAGGTAAACCGGATCTCTCAGGGGTCTACAATATTGCCACAGTAACCCCAATTGAAAGACCAGAAGAGCTTGGCAATATCAAAACACTATCAGACGAAAAAGGTCAGGAACTGGCTGCACAGGTAGCAGCTCTCAAGGCTGCGGGTGTTGAGGATAGCGACCCTGACAGAACAGCGCCCCCGACTGGTGGCGATGGATCTCAAACCGCAGCAGGAAACGTCGGCGGTTACAACAGTTTTTGGATTGACGCCGGGGATACGGCAATCAAGATAGACGGGCAATACCGAACCTCTATTATTGTTGATCCGCCCAATGGCAGATTCCCCCCTCTAACCAAACATGCCCAGATGAAAACAGCCAAAGTCTTCAGTGAAGTGCTGCACGAGAACAATGGTGATGCATGGTGGCTGGAGCAGGAAGGTCCAGGACCCTACGATGATCCCGAACGTATGACGCTGAGCGATCGCTGTTTGCTGGGTTTTGGCTCCTCAAGCGGGCCGCCCATGCTACCGGCCCTCTATAACAACCTGAAGCGAATCGTTCAGACGCCGGATCATGTCGTCATATTGAATGAAATGGTACACGATGCCCGTGTAATCAGACTCAACAGCAAGCATGGAGATTCATCGTTCAAGAAATGGCTCGGTGACTCAATTGGCTGGTGGGAAGGGGATACCCTGGTCGTAGATACAATCAATTTTACTTCCGAATTCTGCTACCTCATATGCCCTCATGAACCCACAGAAGGCGATAACGCTGAAGGTCTTCATGTCATCGAAAGATTTACCCGTACGGACGAGAATACACTTTTGTACAGCTTCACTGTTGAAGATCCAAATGCCTGGGATGAGCCATGGACCGGGGAGTACCCCTGGCCCGCATCGGATGATCGCGTATTCGAATATGCATGCCATGAAGGGAATTACGCGATGGAAGGCATATTGAAAGGCGCCAGATTACTGGAGAAAGAAGCGATTGCTTCCGGTAATACAGGTCACTAGCTAATTCGCCTGCTTTCCCCTCGATGATTCCGCTGTGAGAGAATATGCGTCTGCCAGAACAGGAGACGCATATGTCCACCGCTATAGACACCATCCCCCTCCTGAATCTTTCCATTACACTGATGCCGGTCGCGGTCCTCATATTGATTCTGCACCAGTGGTCCCTCAATGCCGTGCACACACTCTATGGCATGTTTCGAATGGTGATCCAGCTACTGCTGATTGGTTATCTGCTGACGTTCATCTTTGAAGCAAACAACGGCTGGATAGTCGGGGCTGTACTTATCGTTATGGTCATTGCTGCAAGTTGGATTGCGCTTGGTAACGTGGCTGAGAGGCGATATGAACTACTCGCTTACGCACTCGCTTCAATCGCCGTTGCAGGAGGTCTGACCCTTCTTCTCGTCACCCGGCTGGTATTATCTGTCGATAGCTGGCAGGCACCACAACAGATTATTCCACTCGCGGGTATGATCTTTGCGGCATCAATGAACAGCGTAAGTCTCGCCGCAGAGAGGTTAATCGCCGAACTTGATCGAAAAATCGACTACAGGCAAGCCAGGAGTATTGCTCTGAATGCCGCTCTTATTCCGGTAACCAATACATTGTTCGCAGTCGGGTTGGTTTCTCTGCCGGGCATGATGACGGGTCAAATCCTCTCCGGTGTCTCACCTTTTATTGCTTCCCGTTATCAAATGATGGTGATGGCGATGCTCTTGATCGCAACCGGCTTCTCAGCAGTAATATTTCTGATTGTCGCAAGACCCG
>CAZJRI010000159.1:0-11828 GCA_964548025.1 uncultured Pseudomonadales bacterium | reverse complement strand
CGATAGTTTTCCTGCAGTAATCAGGCCAATGATTAATTTACTTTTAAATCAATTAGTTAGTATTGGAGCAGGTCGTAGAAATACTGGCATGGTGAACACACCGTTCAAGAGGATGGATCATCCCATTCAAAGCCGGGCATTTACCGGATATAGAAATGAACATTTGTGCTTACTGACAGATTAACTGGTTCTTGCACGCGAACAGGAATTCTGAGCCAGGAATTGAGTGTGTTGTGTCCCGCTAGCTCCTACCTCGACAAATGGAATTGGCTATCTATTCGCTGACAAGTTCAGCAATGCGATTCAGAAGAAGCTTCATATCCACAGGACCATCCCGATTGGTTTGAACAGCAATGGTTGTCCCTGATTCAATATAGTGCACGGCACGAGTACGGTATCCAGGCCACATACCGCCGTGACCAAACGACTCCCCGTCATTGTAGACGAACAAACCGAGTCCATAATGCTCGTCCGGTTTCCCGGGATCACGAAATCCTGAAGCCAGCATTTTCGTTAAAGTAACCGGTCGCACGATTCTACCTTCAGCCAGTGCGGCATAAAACAGGACCAACATCGTTGGATTGGTGATCAAGCCACCACCCGTCCACTCTGAACTGGGATCAAACTTCATCCTGCCATCCGCTTTCAGGTTACGGGCACCTCTTGTATATCCCGGGGTGATATTTCGAAGAACCGAACGATCAGCAGGTTCAACTTCATTCAGTTGCTGGGGTATCAAGATGCGCTCCTTAACGAGCTCATAATAGGTTCTGCCGGTTGCATATTCTATCAACCGCCCAAGCACCAGATAGCCAGCATCAGAATAGGCAAATCCTTCACCCACCTTGAATAACGGCTGACCCTTGGAGACAAAGCCAATTAATTCTTCCGGTTCAAACCGAATGCTTCCCCTTCGTAGAGCACGCCAGACAGACTGTATCTGATATCGCATACTCGCCGGATAATCGGAAATACCACTGGTATGAGTGAGTAGATGACGAACGCGAATCGTTTCCGAGTTTGGTAGATTTTTGTACCAGTCTGATTCGTCCAACCACTTTGAAGCCTTGTCATCGAGCGACAGTATCTTCTCTTCCACAAGTATCATGGTCAGCGCAGCAACAAAAGATTTCCCTGTGCTTCCTCCAGGCATGCCGACGCTGTTATCGAGGGGTATCTCAGTTTCAACATCAGCAAATCCCACTGCTGCGCTTATCACACGACCGCTCCGAAGCCGAACAGATGCCCTTAGACCAGGCATCTCCATATCACGACGAGCATCTTCCAGTAAATTGCTGAGATCCATCTCATCAAAGCAATAAGCCTTCGAACATATCACAATACTGGCGAGCAGCAGCCATCTCTTCATGGTTTCAACCCACATCCGGGTTCTCGGGAAGCATGAGTTGCATTGATTCTGATTCTGATCCTTTAAGACAAATCAGGAAAGAGGTATTTCACGACCAGACCTGTCCATGACAATTATCCGAGTTGGCTGTGAACTAAGCAAACAACTGCGCAGTCTCAAAATCCCGGATATGCAAAAGCATCAGTGCTGGTGACTCAGCATAACCTGAATCATGGCTTTGCTGTCGCCATCACCAGGTACTGCTGAAAAATACCTGTAGAGATCACTGTCAACTGGCCCCGGATCAAAGACAACTCCCCTGCTTGATCCCTCACCAAAAGGGTCACCGCGAATGACCCATTCGACGGTACTGGTGAGTGGTTGCGTTTCTTCCGGCGTATCTATTAAAACATCCGGCTTCGCTACCTTGTTGGATTCGCGATCATCCGATTGAGGCAGATCTTTGCTATCGAGACCACTTAGCTGTGGAACTTTCGGTTCTGAACGCACCGCTATGTAAAACTGCTCATTGCCAATATTCTCATCAAATATAAGTACACCGGGACCAGTCGGCACCGTATAGGTCTGGTTTGAACGGATATTAAAAGTATCAGCAGTATTCGGCCGTGGCCATAGCTGAGTGACATCGTCGTCCTTTGAGCGATGCAAAATATACAGGTAACCGGCCGTATTTGAGCTGATAAGAAATCGAAATTTATCGCCCGAAGAGAAGACATGATCCAATGAAACCTGTCTGACTCCGGTTGGCTCAACGAGGGCAATACCAACTTTGCCAACCAGCATCGGTACCTGCTCCTCCACCGTTCCATAAAATGCATCACGCAGCGTGACTGTCCTATTTTCGTCAGCATGAGCTGCAATCGTTAAAGTTGCACAGAGAACCAGCACTAAAATTCCTGCAAACTGACGATGACCATCTGCGAGATGAGGTATGACTATCTGCATAACACTGGTTCCTCCTTTTCCATCCTGCTGGCTATCCGGTATCGCTCATCTCTGATCTGATCAAAGAGATGAGTTTCTCTGCATCGAACGAGCCCGATAACCCAGCACCACACTACCATTTGATTCAATAAGCGTACGTTTCTGATCTTCACTTTTTACAGCTACACCCAGTTCTTTCTGAGCGTCAGAATCATCATTTGTCACCAGGCTTGAGAGTTGATCGCTTGTATTTTCAACTATCGAGGCACGTGCGTCTGCGCCGGTGTCCGACTTCCAGTTGATCTCAAGCAGCAATTTTTCCGCAATGACAGATTCAAGAATCACTGAAAACCATTCTGGTTTGTCGCCACTGCGAATCTGTCTTTCCAGCGCCTCGATACAATAGGCTGAGACCTTGCCGGACAGATCGCCTTTTGCCAGAGTGTGAACCGTTACATTCTCAAGTTTTAAACTGTAATCAACCGTGGCTGAACTATCGAATTGCAGGGACGACAGCAAGCCTGGCAGTTTTTCAGCATTGATACCAAGACTCGCAGTTCCCGTCCCGGAGGATTGCGGCAACGTAAATGGTGCAATCCTGGGGCTCTGTTCAGGAAAACAATCACTTCCCCACAACAGCACGGCAGGTGAGGCAAGAAGATGTTCAGAACCGTCTGGTGCCGATTCTTTTGTCTGAATGATATCGCCTGGTCGATACATATCGGACAAGCCCTTGTTGCACGAATAACTCTGGGCACCGAGGGTATCGCATACATCAAGTAATTGATCACCCGGTAGAAACATTCTCGTATAGATGAAGAATCCGACCACGACCAGAACGAGGGTAACTGCTATCATAATGATAGTTTTACCTGGTCCGCGTGAGTCAGCGCCAGTGGCTGGACTATTCATATTTCTGCCTCATAGAATCCGCGTCAAAAAATACCCTCAATAACAAGACCATCGCCATATACCAGTTTTCACCTAAAAGCGCCGGGTATAGTTAAGCGAAAAATGGACGCCCTTGTCCTGCAGTCCCTCATCATCGATGTTGTGCCTGGGATCTTCCCCATCTGAAAAATTATCACCGATGGAATCTGCCCAGGCCAGATCGAATGTTATATGGTCGAACAATACAAGGTTAAAACCAATACCGGCTGCCATGATGTATCGCTTCTCGTTGGTATTTCGAATCCGTGAAGTTGTGTCGGTATCAACTTCATCCCAGGATTGACCGTAGTCTATAAACGGTTTGACAATCAGCCGACGAACAATGGGGTGATCGAAACTAAACTGCATGGGAAACTCTATGTTGGCGGCAAAGCCGTTATCGCGGACAAGCAGGTTTTCCCTGTGACCTCTTACGGTACTGAGGCCACCAATTGCCAGTTTTTCAAGGGAGAGAAGAGGTTGATTTGCTTTTTGCGCCATGAGACGAATATTCAGCCGCAATCTCTCAGACAGGCGACGAACATATTGAACCTGGCCGAGGTAACTCAGAAAATCACCGTCTGCATCAACCGTTCCCGTTGGATTATCCGATGCATCAGTTGCACCAAACTCGTGTAACCCCTTTCGCGCTGTAAGCCTTATCGCAATAACCTCAGAATCACTTCTCGTCAACCAGTCGAAACTGAGACTAAGCACAGAAACCTGACTTCTTCCATCCTGCGAACCAGGGCTAAGAGAAAATTTCTCTCCAAGGAGTTCAGTCTGACTGTCCTTGACTTCGAAGCTTGATGCTACCGAAATATCTCTTCGAAGATCGTGGATCAGAGGCCATTTGAAACTTATTGCGGCGGTTTCAGTTTCACTTTCAACATCCAGGTCCCCGAAAGGTTCTTCAAGGACACTTGCATCACTCAGGTTGTATGAGAATCCAAGACTCAGCCCATTCGCGGTTAACGGCAGTGAATAATTTGCGGAGTAGCTGGCGCTGCCTTCACTCCCCCCAAGACCAAATTCAAACAGATCACCCCTGCCACTAACATTATTATTGCTGACCGCAAGAACGGCCCTTTCCGCTCCCACACTCTCTGAACGTGAATTGTCAATGTTGAGCACCGTCATCCAGGACCGGTCCTCAACAACGTTGACCAGCAAATCAGCTTCACCTCGACTGCTCCCTGGCACCAGTTCTGCCGCAATTCTTTGAATACGGGGATCCTGCTGCAATAACTGAATGGCAGACTGTAATTCGTTAATATTGAGTGGCGCTGAAATTTTCCCGGCAATGCGATCGGCAACATAGGAAGGTTGCAAGCGATTGTCTTTGACAACCCTGACCTGATTGAGACTGCCCTCAATGGCATGCAGTTCCAACTGCCCTTGCGATACTGCCTGATCAGGAATGATGACGCCTGAATTGACATAACCTGCTTCGAGATACGCTCTCGATAGCTTCTCTCTAAGCACCTGCAATTGCCGGGTGTTTAATTGCCTGCCTTCGTAGTCCGACAGAATAGTTTTCACGGTTGTATCCGACAAGGCCGTATTGCCAATCAGGACGATAGCTTCGACAAATACAGAAGTTTTACCCCAGAGACTTATATCTTCAGGCAGTATCACCCCAACATCGGGTAAAAGACGTGATTCTTCGCGACTGGTGCTATCAGGTGAGGGATCGACGCTTTTATCTTCATCGAAGACGACACCCCGGTTGTTATTTTCACTACTTGAGTGTTTACCCTCGGCTATCTCGTCAGCCTGAGACCAGACACTAACGGTCCAGAATGCAGCGACCAAAACAATAACCCGACTGATCGCTTTCATTTCTAAATCCATCCGCCAATCAACAAATAGGGCGCCCAGAAGACCGGATGATCAAACCGGGGATTTTTTAGCAGTTTTATCTGTGCCCTTTGCAGGCTTTCTGCTTTGGTCAGGCCATTGATATAAAGCTGGTTATAGAATTCCGGGATCAGGGTCGCTGTACCTTCATCACTTATTGACCAGAGAGAAGCGAGTGCCGATTCTGCGCCTGCCTGGATCGCAACGCCTGCAAGTCCAAGAGCGGCACGGTCATCGCCAGCGGCTGTCTGACATGCACTCAAAACCAGCAGATCAAGAGCGCCCTGCTGCCTGAGCACTTCTTCCAGATGACCAATAGTCAATCTGTCGTCATAGGTCAGAATAAAAGACTTCCTGAAATCGCTCGAAAACTGACCGTGAGTCGCAAAGTGAACTACCGAGAATTCACTGCTGGAGAAATTCTCCTCTATATTACGCAGCAGGAAAGACGCATCGGACAGTGTTGGCGACTCCAGGATTTCGGAAACGTTATCAAGTTCAGGCTTCACATATTCAAGCGGCGCAAATCCCTGCACTGCTTCAGTGACACCGCCAACCAGCGCATTCGAACTTGCCATGCCCCCTACTGATCTGGTTAGATTAATCGCCGGTGTAGACGCCAGGGCATATCGCTCAATTAGAAACTGGCTACCGTCAAACAGAGCCGCCATTGGAATGGTACGCAAAGGGCCATCTGGAATCACAACCAACGTCGTGACGCCAAGTTCTTCCAAAACAGGCTCAACGGGATTAATCAGCCACTCTTCAAGCAACTGCCCTGTTGTGATGTAGTTGTTCTTCCTGTTTCGATAGTCCTCAATTTCCAAACGAAATTTTCGGATTGTTCTTGTCATCTCTGACCGTGGAACAGGGATGATGAACTGTTTCAATCCCTGGCTGGTTTCCAGGATGATTTCAGTTCGGTTATCGAGAAATACCGGATAGATTATGGCTGTTTCAGCCAGTAGTGTGGATCTGTCTGAGACAGATTCAATCACGCACTGCCCGGCGAAGTAATCTTCAACTTCCGCCAGCTTCAGATTCTCAAGGTTGTCCACCACCAGGCGAAGCAGTTCTGCCTGTCGGTTTTCATCTTCCGCTCTTGCTGCTTCCTGCAATAGTACGTCGGCAAAACCTGTGTACACAGGCACCACCTGCTCAGCGAAAAACCTGGGAGATCCAACGGGAAGATCATGACGGATTTCTGCCAGCACATTGATAGAGGCCTGAAATGCCTGCCTTGCTTCATCTTCACGGCCAGCCGCCAGCAGAATTTTGCCTATTTGACTATGCCATCTGAAAACCACTTCGAGGGAATTAGCTTGCTGGGCGAAGAGTAATGCCAACTCCATTAATTTTAAGGCTTCTTCCGTGCGACCCTCGTCGTCATAGAGTTGTCCCTGATAACCAATCGCATAGGAGCGACCTCTGATATTCTCCTCTCTTCTGAATATCCGTTCAGCACGAGACAATAGGTTAAAAGCGGATTCCCGCATCGAATCCGGTTGATTGAATTCGCGCTCCCCTCTTCTCATCAGGCGGGCAACTGACAATAGCAATGTGGCGTCAATCTCTGTATCCGCCATATCAACAATGATCTTTTTAAGCTCGCTGATATGACCTGCAAACCCCTCCACCAATCCGCTATCAAGTTCCGCCCCTGCCAGATTTACCCTGATCACTGCAAGCGTAGATTTCTCAGCACCGGCGGAATTGCCAAGGAACAATGCGCGTTCGTATCTCATCTTTGCATTGCTATATTCACCGCGCAGGGCCGCCACCGCTCCCAGCTCGTTTTCCACCTGCATCATGAGCGCTCCATCAGCCCCGGCAATATCGGCAGCGGCGATAAGATGATCTTCTGCAAGGATGGGTTTGCCTAACTGAACCAGGGGTCTTGCAACTCTAAGACGAGCATCAACCTGCACTGATGCCTTCATCTCATTTGTCTTAACTTTCAGCAGAGCGGCTTCTGCCGCGATCAACGCCTCTTGTTTCTCACCTCGTTCAAGTGAAATCCCGCTTTGATACCAGAGCGCTTTCACATCTTCCAGGGTGTCTGCATGTAAACTGAAACAGGAGAACAACCCCAGAGTGATGAGAATGGGCACAGTTGGCAGGGCCCTAGCCTTCATGACTACCCCCTGGTAAAAACGGTGAACACCCTGTTTCGGGTATCGGCCTAATTAATGCAGCCTGGTCCCTGGACCCAGCAACTGATGGTTGAGCCACGACAGAGTTATGCGAATCGGGATTAGTTCGAATGGCTCCTGATGCGCGCCTGGTAAGACGGGAATCGCCACTTGAAATATCGCTGCATCTGTCAGAGGCGAGTCGGGGCACAGCAAGCGTATCTGCATCCTGCTGCGATACAACCGCACTAATATCACTACTGGGCGCCTCAATATTCACGACACCAGCCGACCCGGTTTCTGAATCCGCATTGATGAGGCTGTTGAAGTCCTGCATGACCGTGATTTGGCTTCGAAGCCCGTCGGCGGGTTGGAGCAATATACCGTCAATATTTATAAAGCCGCCATTACCTCCCGCCGCTTGTGCTAGAACGTTGGAATTGTCCAGGACCAGCAGGTCTGTTTCGAGAAAAATATTACCACCGTCGCCATTTGCGCCCGCTGATGCTGCTATTCTGCCAAAATCTAACAGGATAGTACTGTCTTTGGTTTCAATGAATATATCTCCCCCCCTCGAAGATTCAGCGTTCGTCGTAACTTCACTCCTTGTCAGCTCCACCAATGATTGTATGGAAAATACAATAGACCCTGACGGGCCGGTTCCGAAACTCTGGCTTGATACGGAGGAATCGATGATATCGACTGAGTCTGCCAGTACATCAATATTACCGGCAGTGCCTGAACCGAGCGTGGAGGTTGTTACCGAAGTATTACCATCAATTTCAATAAACTGATCTGCCAGCAGTTGAATCGTCCCACTCATTGCTTCTGCTGACAGAGCTCTCGAGCCCACATTGGCACCATCAAGTAATATGTCGACGCCGCTTATCCTGACATTGCCTGCATTACCTGTAGCTTCGCCCAGACTCTCAGCAAATATATTTGTCTGGCTCAGGTTTATAAGGGATGCAGCCACGTAGATATCACCCGCTACAGACTGAGCATTTGTATCTGCCGTTATCTGGCTGTTAATAATATCCAGATCATTTAACGCTTGAAGCGTAATTGTGGCAGGTAAGGATAGTTCGCTGGTCGCGAATGAATTCGTCAACAGGGTACCAGCCTCCATATGGAAGTCGCTCGCTAATATATCGATCGTTCCGGCGGACCCTGTTGTTGGTAATTCAGCTACAATTTCGTCCAGCTTGTAGATAGAAACAGAGTCAGAAAGAAGCTCATCAATTTGATTGAGTTTCTCAAACGCCAGGTGATTGAGCTGAACCTGCAACTCCGTGAGATCGGTTGCGCTTAACTCAACACCAAGTGCGTTACTCAGAAGAGGCTGAATCTCAAAAGCAAATTGCTCACGTGTCAATGCCTGCAAATCTGTATCAAATGCATTTTCAAAAGCTGTTATTGCATCTGTCAGGAGAGTAACTTCAACATTGCTGGAGCTTGATATCAAACCTGAATCCATACGAAAAGACACGGTATCCATCACGATGTCACCGGCTGCACCACTACTCGACGTACCAGTGGTGATACTGCTGTTCTCAAGAATTTCAATATCCTGACTACTGCGTAGTATCACCGTACCCGCATTTCCGGCTGAGAAGGATTTTGATGTGAGATTGGAATTCTGTACCAAAATCGATGGAGCCATGAGGTAAATGTTGCCTCCTGGTGCAGCATTATATGTGCTCGCTGATACGCCGCTTCCATTCAGGCTAACAACTTCTGTGAATAACAGGTTGATCGAGCCGGATTCACCATCATGCGCCTTTGCATTTGTATCAGTACTGATTGATCCATTCTTGAAATCAAGTCGCGTACCCGTTAGTTCTACTTTGCCAGCAGCACCTGATTCAGGAATCTCATCCACCAGAAAACTCAGGCTGTTCAGCGAAAATGAACCGAGCAAGTTGTCAAGGTTACCGCGTCTTTCCTCGGTCGAAGTCAGGATCTGTTGGGATAACTGACTTGCATTGGCTGATGCTAGCTGTATGCCGAGGCTACTTTCCAGAAATGGCTGTATCTCCCAAACCAGCTCATCAGCGTTTGTTGCTTCAAGCCGGGTTTGAAAGCCGGACTCAAACGCCTGCTTCGCAACATCTGCAGTCACAAAATTGCTTATGAAGGCATCACTTGTAATCAACCCGCCTGACCATTGCAAGTTATCGGACGCACTGATTCTTATTGATCCTGCATTGCCCGCACCACTGCTATTTGATACCAGAAAGCTATCAGCAATATTAATTTCTTCTCCGAGCAGGATGATATCTCCCGCATCTGCGCTACCCAATGTAGAAGCCGTTATCTGAGTTGAATCAAGCGTCAGGTCATTCCCGGATGAGATGACAATCGCACCCAGAATTGAAGTCTCACCGGCAGAAATTGTCTCTGTCGAAACAAAGGAACTTGATATAGCGATATCATCGGCTGAAATATTGATAAATCCGGCAATACCACTACCGCCTAGTTCCTGCCTTAGTCTAGTGAGATCCGTTGTCGCAAAAGGCAAGCCAAGGCTATCCACATCAACCTGTGACAGACCAACTGCCAACTGACCAGATAATTCTGCTATTGTCGTCGCAGTAAGTTCTATATTGAATCTACGTTCAAGAATCGGCTGTATTTCCTCAACAAATTCTTCAATACTTGTTGCGCTGAGATCTGTCTCCAATGCCAGCTCAAACGACTTCACGACATCATCAATCAGTATCGGGCTCAAAAACGGAAATGCATCGCTCGATAGGGTGGTATCCGCCATTTGAACTGCTGAGGCATGGATATCTATACTACCGGCATTACCAGTGCCGAAAGCAGCAGAGGTTATTCTTGAATTTTTCGTACTGACTTCATCTGCCCGAACCTCAATCAAACCACCATCGCCATCTCCTAACGAATTGCTCACCAGGGTGCTACTGATCATCTCCACCGTATTGACAGATTCTAAAATGATACCGCCTGATTTAGCGTCACCAGGTGATGTTGTATCAATGGTGCTGTCATTTAGTCTGACAATATTACCGGCTACAATTGCCACATCACCCGGGGCAATAATATTCGCGTTTTGAAATTCTACGTATCCGTTAGCTGTACTGATAAGAGGACTGATCGGCAGTGCACTCCCGTTGACCGCGTCAAGAAAGCCCTTATTGTCTTCAAACAGAATATCTTCAGTGCTTGCCAGCACCAGGCTGTTCGTTAGTTGAAGTTCTGCATTTCTGCCGATGGCCAGACCATTGGGATTTATAAACCAGAGATTGGCTTTCGAATCACCAGGGTCACTAAACGACTGTGTCAGCCGACCGTTAAATAATGTACTTTCCCGATCAGTAACGCGAGCAACAACGTTTTCAATACCTGGGTCTGTGATATTGACCTCTTGCTTCGGATAAATACTAAAACGATCAAAACTAAAAAAAAGATTGGCACCAGATTTTCTGCCCAGGCTTTCATCAAGATTCGCTGATCCATCCACAGAATCCAGCAGCGTTTCAGCGGAACCACCCAGGCTGGTATCCGTTCGTATGGAGACGAAGCCAAATGAGTCTGGTGAGGCGATTGAGAGCGAAGCACCGGGATTTGTGTCTCGAACCCGAAACTCATCACCATTACCGAAAAAAATGGTATCTGCGGCATTCACCTGAACGATGCCATTACCATCAAAGATTGCAGATTCCCCTATCAGCACGCCGTTGGGATTAGCTATCCACAAATTAGCATCCGAGGAAATTCGACCGTCGATGATGGAACCATCAGCACCAGTTACCCGACCGATAATATTCTCTACGGTGGCTGTCGAGAAAGTAAATGTCGCACTTTCTCCCTTGAGTACATTAAAGGTGGTGAAACTATGAAAGAGATTGGTGCCACTTGCGTTTAATCCGCCTGCTGATTCCTCGATCAGCATGTCACCTGTCAGGGTATCAGTACGGCCAAATGTTCCATCAAATTTAATCTCGCCAATCGCACCTGGAAAATGAACAGCCAGCAATAAAGCGACGCCATTTCTTATTAGCTTCAAGCCTCCTCCCGGCTATCGCCCTACTTTTCAGTGTCCTTGCTGGCAGCTATCCTATCATGCAATCGACAAGTGGCGAAACGGATCGACAGTGGAGTTGGAAACAGAATTTTCTTATATGACAGCCAGTGAATCTAATGTTCATGCAGACTAAAATGTTATCATCACTCGCATCGGCCAATCAGGCAGACTAGATTTAATTTGAAACACAATTCAGGATAAAAAATCAGGTGAAATTTTGTACCGTTATTAGCTGTATCGATGGAAGAATTCAACTTCCCGTCTTCAAATATCTACAGGAGCGATTCAACGCAGAATTCGTGGATACAATTACGGAAGCCGGTCCGAATCGGATACTCGCGGAAAAGACAAACCAGACGCAGATTCAGTCAATATTCAATAGGCTGGAAATTTCTGTTAGAAACCATGATTCAGTTGGTATTGCAGTGGCAGGGCATCACGACTGTGCGGGAAATCCAGCTTCTCGCGAAGACCAGTTCCATCATTTGCAGGAAGCAGCGCAACTGGTAAAAAAAATGCACAAGGAGATTGAAGTTATTATCCTCTGGGTCAACGAGAACTGGGA
>CAZJRI010000158.1:0-11978 GCA_964548025.1 uncultured Pseudomonadales bacterium | reverse complement strand
TCAGGAGCCTGTAGTCTCCTTCGGTGCACTCGGCGCAGGCTTCATGCTCTTGCAAATGACACACCAGTCCTGCTCGCCGCTAACAGTTATTAGTACCTAAAGTAATTGTCATTCGGTTTGGAGCAATCCTGCCGAAAGAATATTGCGTTCGAGTATACATGACAGAATCGGCGAACCGAAAAGGCATACCTGGCTGAATTTAGTCAGGCGCAGCAGCCAGGTCTTCCCGCAGTGATCCTGAAGCAAAATAGAAGTGGCACGCAGACCAGAACATGGCAGGTGGAATAACATATAACATTGCCTGTCTGAGCGAATCATTTCCCGCGCTGGCTGACATGAAGTCACTCAATATACCGATAGACCAGGGGCCGATTCCCAGGCCGATGATGTTCAGAATGAGGAACAAGATGGCTGACGCTGTCGCACGCATACGGAGTCCGACCATACCGTGGGTGGTCGCAATGGTATTACCCAGATATACGTTAAAGAGGATGCCGGGAACGATCGACAGACTAAGTGCAACATAGGGGTCATCGACCAGATAAACAGCAGCCATAAAGGGTACGCAGATAAATCCGGTAAGAGAAGGCAACCATACATACCAGCGTTTATCCCTGGGTGCCAGCCGGTCTGCAACAAGACCACCACAGAACACACCAATCGCGCCACCAAGACCCATAATCATGGCAAGCCAGGTACCGAGTTCACCCGTGGTCATCCCATGGCTGCGAATGAAAAAAGAGGCGGTCCAGTTGCTTGTACTATAACCAGCGAATGCATTTAACGCGGCAGCCATTGCCATATGACGAAAGGATCGACGACTCCATAAAACCGAAACAACGTCCAGCAATCCAACGCTCTCCTCGGAGACCTCTTTATTTTCCGACATACCCCGGACAGGTTCAGCCAGCGTCATGCGAACCAGTATCGCCAGAAGAATTCCGGGTGCACCAACCACCACAAATGCCACACGCCATCCGAAAAACTCATTCAGCCACCCACCAAGCAGGAATCCGAACAGGATGCCAATGTTGACACCTGTTGAATAGAAAGAGATAGCGCTGGCACGCGATTCAGGTGGGAATATATCTGAAATAAAAGAATGGGAAGGCGGACTGCCACCAGCCTCGCCAATACCGACACCAATTCGAGCGATCAAAAGCTGGGCGTAGTTTTGCACTGCGCCACTAATGGCGGTCATAAAGCTCCAAAGACCTACCGACATCGCAATAATATTGCGCCTGTTGGCCCGGTCTGCCCATCTTGCTATAGGAATACCTGCGGTGACATAAAATACAGCGAATGCGAAGCCGGTCAACAAACCGAGCTGACTGTCTGAAAGGCTGAGATCGACCTTGATGGATTCCTGTAGTATAGAAAGTAGTTGTCGATCAATAAAATTGAAGCTATATACGACAGTCAACATCACCAGCGCATAACGCTTTGCGCCTGAAGAAGAATAGTGATTAGCAGCATCCTGCTTGGATTGAAGATCGGGTTTGGATGTGGGTATCTCTGATTCGCTCATAGACCGGTTCTTGTTATCAATGAGGCAAGTGTACAGATAGACCCCACAAGTGTAAAACCACGAAAAATACCTGTTAGAAGCCACGTTCAATTTTGCTCTATGCGGCAAGGTTCAAAATAGCCAGGTACAATTCTGAATCAACCTCATAGAACGGGGTATGTGCACCGGGCTGATGATATGATCCAGGATTTCAGGGAGACTCGCGATGACAGAGACAATAGGTGATTTGCTCAACAGCCGGTTTGGTGCCGATTCAAACGATAATTCTCCGGTAATAAATTCTACGATCGGCACCCTCCTCAATCACCGCACTCACCGCACTCACCGCGTATTAACAGATGACCCTGTAGAACCTGCTTTACTGCAACAGATTCTCGCGGCCACCTTCTCTGCACCTTCAAAGAGTGATCTACAGCAGGTCAGCCTGATTCACATACAGTCTCCGGAAAAACGATCCGCCATCGCCGATCTGATACCGTCAATGCCATGGATCGCCACCTGTCCGGAGTTCTTCATTTTCTGCGCCGATGGTAGACGTATCAGACAAATTGCCAGATATCGCGGGAGAACATTCGCCAATGAAAATCTCGACAGTTTCATCGCGACGGTTTGTGATACTGGCATCGCCATTCAGGCTTTTATCACAGCGACTGATTCACTGGGTTTGGGTTGCTGTCCCATTAGCGTCATCAGAGACCATATGGAGCGAGTGATTGAGATTATCGATCTGCCAGAACATGTAATTCCGATAGCGGGTATGTGCCTTGGTCATCCGGCGAGAGAGGGCTTCGTCTCCATGAGGCTACCACTTGCTGTCACCTGTCATACCGACAGTTACGATGACAGTCGTCTGGAAGAACTGTTAAATGATTATGATCAACGTCGAGACGCTCGATTCAGTTTGCCAGATGACAGACAGAAAGATCCGGCACGTTTTGGTATTGCGGATTTTTATGGCTGGTCCGAGGATAAATCCAGGCAGATGGCTGGTGAAGAGCGTGAAAATGTCGGCACCTGCGTTCGATCCCGCGGATTCAGCCTCACTTAAGATAACAATTCATTCGCTGACTCCTTCACATACTATGACGCAGTATTATTCAGCGATAATCAACTTATACTTGAGCGGGAGATAAGCAAGCTACCGCTATCAGACCGCCTTAATCGCAGCAGCCATGGTTTTCTCAGTCACGGATCGACGATCCTCACCCCAGGGCAGAGGCATCAGCACCGGATGTTGTACCCCCGCATCAACATATTCCCTGACAAAATCAGTCACACCAGATTCATCCCCAATAAAGTCGATGGCCTGAATCATTCTGTCAGAAACAGCAGCCAGAGCACCATCACGGTCACGCTCCTTCTGTCGTGCTCGCAACTCATTAACCTCGTCAGAAAACCCAGCCGCCCGGAACATATTCGCATAGCCATCTGCCATGGCGTAGTTGAACAGATCTTTTCTTGCAGATCTTGCCGATACCTCAAAATCAGCCACTGCCGCGTGCACATACGCGAATATGGTGGCATCGCCACCCTGACGTATTTTCGCAATCGATTCACCGACATGTGATGCAGGCAGATAGTTAAGCAGAACACCATCAGCCACGGAACCAGCGAGTTTCAGCATCTGCGGATTCAGGGCAGCCATCACGATCTTTGGTTTTCTTTCTCCAAGACGCACCCCCAGCCTGAACCGTTTTAGCTGAAAATAATCACCTTCAAAATTGACCACGTCGCCAGATAAACACTCCCTCAACAGTGCAACATATTCACGCATCATGCCGATGGGTTTGTCCGTACTTCTCTGACCATGCTGCATGAGGATGCCAGGCGCTGAGACCCCAATACCCAGCCAAATATCAACATCAGGGCTAAGCGCCTGCAATGTGGCTGCCGTCATTGCTGTCAGGGCTGGTGAGCGAATTTGAACTGGCACGATGCCGGTGCCAAGATCCATTTTTGGTGCAGCGACAGCGACACCACCCAGGAGTGTAAACGCGTCCGTACCCGTGGCTTCGACCGTCCAGAATGATTTGTAACCCTGATCTTCTGCCAATCGTGCAATATCTATCGATGCCTTTGGGCCCAGTACAGCTAGACTTCCAAATGTGACCCCCAATGGTGTCGTCATATTTACCCCAACCTTAACTAAAATTCATCTCAATGATACAGGAGTCAACAGGGTGATAACCAAGGAGGAATTAAGATATGCCAGAAATCACTGCCCAATTAAATAATGCCATCCGCCTGCATATCTTCAAACGAATGCTTGAACGCATCAATAACCGTATTCACGTGCTCTGGTCGGTGCGCATGAGACAGGAAAGCCAGATGGATACCTGGAATGATCACATCGTGTCCCTGCAGATGGAGATAGAATTCACGCTCTGCAATTTTCCAGTCCTCGGTGATATCGCGGGATGAGTTAATCTCACCCGGTGTAAAGACCAGGTGGAACATTGATCCGGCGTTCATGATCTGTGCTGGGATCTGCCTCAATTCGCAGAATGAATTAACCTCGGACGCCAACCGATTACCCTGCTCCATCAGATAGGGATAAATCTCGTCCTGGTTGTCTCGCATGTAGGTAGTGGCCGCGATACCTGCGGTCATCGTTAGGGGATTGCCGCTGAACGTACCCCCGGTAAATATATAGGGTGCTTTATCCTTGCCAGAGAAAGTATTCATGACGTCTTCGCGCCCACCAACGGCGCCAATGGGCAAGCCACCACCGCAGGCCTTACCATAGGTTGCCAGATCCGGCTTGATACCATAGTGCGCCTGACAACCGCCATACTCGATCCGGAATCCAGTGATAACTTCATCCAACAGGAACAAAACGCCGCATTCTTCGCAGACCTCCTTCAGCCCGTGCAGGAATTCACCAGCATCGAGGCGTGGATTTGAGCTCTGCACTGGTTCGATCATCACGACCGCCAACTCGTCTTTATGTTCTCGAATAATCTCGTACGCCATTTCATCACGATAAGGCAAGGTAACTGAGAGTTCCTCTGCAATCAGCGGTGGCACACCGGCACCGAGGAAATTGGCTGTAGGACGTGATCGATCACTCTCGGCATCTACCTTGACCAACGCGTAGTCGTGCACACCATGATAGGAACCATCGAACAAGGCAACTTTCTGTTTACCGGTAAAAGCTCTTGCGGCACGTATTGCAAACATGGTGGCTTCTGTACCGGAATTACAAAAAACCACATGATCAACACAGGCGCCTGCTTCCTTGACCATATCAGCAAGGACTTGCTGAGGTGCACTGGGGATACCAAAATGCCAGCCTTTCTTAACCTGCCCGAGCAATGCTTCCTCTATAACAGCAGGTTTGTTACCGAGAACCATGGGACCAAATCCCCCGGTAAGGTCAATATATTCATTACCATCAACGTCTGTGAGGTGTGGTCCTTCAGCATTGTCGATATAGATCGGATGGGGCAGATGGACCGTTCCGACAATTTCCTGGGCTAGCGTCTGCTCGCCACGAAATCGGATCTCGGCTGATTTTGATGTCCTCTCCACCAGTTTCTTTCTGACTGCCTGTGATTTTTCACCCTCTTGTACCAGCTTATCCGCTTGTTCCTTGTCCATGTCATTTTCTCTAGTTGTCTAGTGAGATTACTACTGTTCCATAAGTGATATAAGGCTGAATGTATCTACTGACAAAATCAAGTTAAGTCTTGTGCCCGGTGGATATCAATGCATGCTGCATCAGATCTACAACATTTGAATGTCTACCAGACTCTAATTAGACTCCGCAGATAATTGAATTGGATGTATAAATTGATGTTGAACACTATGCTGAATGCGATAAGAAAATGCTTATTACCAATCACACTACTAACCGCAACACTAATCTCTCTCAACTCCCCTGCCTCTGATCTTCCTGGCACGGGTATCGATGCAGGCAAGACCATTATCTACCGTGACACCTGGGGCATCCCCCATATCTATGCACCCACCGACACCAAAGGAATCTACGCCCAGGGCTACGCGGTAGCAGAAGATCGGCCTCAACAGCTCCTGTTCAATCTGCTTGCTGCTATCGGACAGCTCTCGACGGTTGCGGGTGAAGATGCCGTTGATAATGATCTGCGATCAGCAATGTTTGATCACTATGGCATCGCACAAAGGCGCTGGGCAGAAATTAATCCGAAGGTTCGTGAACATCTGGACGCTATGGCTTCAGGTATGAATCACTTCTATGCGACCAGCGACAAAACGCCCGATTGGTGGAAAGGTCGTCACATAGATGGCTATATGCTGGTCGCCTTTGGTCGTTTGTTTTTGTATAACTGGTCAATTGACGAAGCCTATGATGACCTTAAGCGCGGCGGAATCGACCCAGGTATTGCCAAAGTCTCCAGAGGTTCGAATCAGTTCGCGGTCGGACCACAAAGAACAAAAAACGGGAATGCCATTCTCGGAATCGATCCACACCTTTCCTGGTCGGGATTCTCACGTTTCTGGGAGTTTCGGATCCATGCAGGTGACCTACACGGTAGCGGCGTGACCTTACCGGGATCACTGTATATCGGGCTTGGGCACAATGCCGATCTCGCATGGGCCATGACAACAGGCGGGCCCGATACCGCAGATGTCTATGAATTGACGTTGAGAAAAGGTGATCCGACCAGGTATAGATATGACGGTAAATGGCAAAGCCTGCAATCAAAAGAAATCACCCTCAATGTTCGTGGCAGCGGCGAACAGAAACATACAATCTGGTTTTCTCACCACGGTCCAATCATCGCTCGAAACGAAACCAGGGCTTATGCAGCGGCTGTCTCTTATGCGAACGAAGTCAATACATCCGAGGCCTGGTTCGAACTCAACTATGCGAAAGATTATACGGGTGCCGTGCGAGCCATGGATACGCTGACTGTATTTCCCCAGAATGTCATGGTCGCCGATACCTCGGGTAATATTTACTACCAGCGTACCGGGAGAGTTCCACGACGCCCCGCTGGGTTTGACTGGAGCAAACCCGTGGACGGTTCTTCCTCGGATTCAGCATGGGCAGGTATTCATCCGGCATCTGATCACCTGCAGACACTCAATCCAACCCATGGCTGGATGCAGAACTGTAATATTCCACCAGATGCCATGATGCCGAACAGCCCGTTTAAGTTC
Organism: uncultured Pseudomonadales bacterium; assembly: GCA_964548025.1. GTDB lineage: Bacteria > Pseudomonadota > Gammaproteobacteria > Pseudomonadales > Azotimanducaceae > JAHRVQ01. The sequence goes on along the minus strand of CAZJRI010000158.1, from coordinate 5,308 downwards.
GAAGACTACCCTGAATACCTCTACTCCGGACCAGGCTATGCACGCTCTCGGTTCGGGAACGCCACTCACGGCTGGATAGGTCAGCGGGGCGCAAGAGCAATCGAACTGCTCTCAAACAATAAAGAGGTCACGGTCGATGATGCAATGAAGATCGTCAATGATGTTAAACCCTATGGTGCTGAACGCTGGATTGAAGCACTCAATCTTGCCTACAAACAAAAGACTCCTGATGCAGGTTCCGACGATGAGCTTATGACCACTGCTTTTAAGGATGTATTCAAGTGGGACTTGCAGCTCAGCAAAGATTCAATTGGCGCACTCAAATATTACTACTGGCGCGAGCAGATGCTGGAAGACGATCACCAACGAGCTGAAGCAGTCGCAGCGATGATTGATGACTGGTATCACATCGTCGAAGGGCGCAAAGCCAAAGCACTGGATAGAAAGCTCGAGAAGGATTACCCCTGGCTTGTCGATTCATTCGTCTCTGCCATGCAGCGTCTGAAAAAAGAACATGGTCAACTGAAAGTGAAATACGGCGATCATTTCCGTGTCGGGCGAGGTGAAAAATCCTGGCCAGTGGGAGGGGGGAGCCACTACGAATCCATCACATTACGCAGCATGGGCTATGGACCACGCAGAGACGATCATACCCAGTGGGGGCGAAGTGGTCAGACCTCTACCCAGATAGTAGAACTCAGCAAACCTATCAAAAGCTATATCTATGTTCCCCTGGGACAGAATGACGATCCTGAATCTCCACACTTCAGCGACCAGGCGGAAAGAATATTCTCAAGGCGACAACTAAAATCCAGTTGGTGGACACCTGAAGAACTGAAGGGAAATATCAAATCCAGAACGGTGCTCAAGGTTAAATAAATGCGACCAAATAAAACCGGCACTATTCAGAAGGATCTGACGTGACGCTTTACTCAGACACCCTAAGTTTCTATTCTTCACTGCACCATACTACCGGAGTATATATCCCGTGAGATTTGGATTCGTTGTCCCCAATAATTTCGGTGTTCAGGATCCCCACGAAGTAATCAAACTTGGTATTTACGCCGAGCAGCTTGGTTTCGATTCGGTCTGGGTAAATCACCATGTACTGAACGTGGGTTACGTGCGCGATCGACTCGATAGTGCGCCTTACCATGATGCGCTGATCATGCTGACGTGGCTCGCGAGTCAGACATCTCGCGTTAACCTGGGCACCAGCGTGCTCGTGATGCCTTATCTACATCCCATGGTCCTGGCAAAAGAACTGGCTACCCTCGATCAACTGAGTGAAGGGCGTCTTGTTGTTGGTCTGGGAGTCGGCAGTCTGCCAGAAGAAAATGCCGCATTGGGTGTCCCTTATGATAATCGCGGTGCCTACTGCAATGAATTTATCGAGGTATTACGCAAATTATGGGTAGATGAGAGAGCGACATTCGAGGGTGAGTTCTTTGCCTTTAACGATCTGATCAGTTCACCAAAACCACTGCAAAACCCACATCCCGCCATTGTTGTTGGCGGCAACAGACCACCGGCACTACGACGGGCAGCCCGGTTAGGTGATGGCTGGCATCCCATGAATGTCTCCCCGGATGGTGTACGGCGCAGACTTGAGACCGTGAAATCAGTTGCCGGTGAAGAAAGACGCGATCATGTGCTGACCAGGGTGCAGGTTCGACTGGATATGCAACGGGTGAATCCAGAGACTACTGCAGAATACGAGGAAGCGGGCGTGACAGAACTGGTGATGTCGATAAACACGGCCAACATCAAGGAGATAGAAACAGCCATGGAATCATTTGCCGCCACGATGTTCTAGCCCGATTTCAATTCCCTTAATACCGTCCTACAACTCATCTGCCAGCGCGTTAACAAACGCCGTGCGATGCGCACGTAGCTCATTGTTACCCGCAACCGGCCAGGCACTGTGCATCGCAATGACAATCTCTCTTTTGGGATCAATCCAGATCATCTGGCCGAACACGCCGATTGCTGCATATACGCCATCACCCATTAGCCACCAGTAATAACCGTAGTAGTCAGCGCCCTTTGACGGTGAGGTTGACTCAGCCATCCAATTATCAGGCAGAACTTTAGTGCCATCGGGCAGTTCACCATCTTTTAAAGCAAACAGCCCAATTCTTGCGTAATCTCGAAGTGTCGCATTGATACAACAGCCCCCAAACTCAACGCCACCAGGTTGCTCCAGCAACCAGTTCGCATCAGCTTCCATGCCAAAAGGCATCCAGATTTTATGGCTGAGAAACGTCGCCAGGTTATTTCCGATTGCAGACCGCAGGAGCGCACCGGCAATATTTGTTTCGCCGGTATTGTAGTTAAACTTGTCTCCAGGGGTTGCCTCCCTGGGTAGTTTTTCAAGGTATCCAATCAGGGGAAGCGTCCCTCCCGGGGAACGTGCCACATCAGAATTTGGATCTTCATAGTCTTCATTCCACCGAATCCCGGATGCCATATTGAGAATGTTCTTGATGGTGACACCGTCATAGGCACTGCCTCTGAGTCGGGGTAGATAATCCACGACAGGATCAGCCAGACTTTCGATATATCCATCCTTAACGGCAGCACCAATCAACATGCTGACAACTGATTTTGCCACTGAAAAGGATATCCAGCGGCTTTGCGCATCATTTCCGAGGCCGTATTGTTCCACCATTACCTTGCCTTTCTTTATCGCGATAAGACCTGCCGTGTTGTTCAGCGCCATATAGTCGCGGATGCTGTATCTCTTCTTATTAAACCTGTAACGAAAATCACTCATGTCCCGATAGGTGGGGATCAGCGGGAATGGTCGTGGACCCGCTTTAAGCTCTCGGGTTGCATAGAGTTCATCAATGGACCTGTAACCTGTGATCTGTTGTTCCGGCGACCAGAATAGAATACCTTCACCACCCAACAGATCATCTTCCTCTGCCTGGGCGGGGTTGATGCACAATATCAGTAGACCAAAAACCAATCTGGAAAGCTTCATTAGTGGGTGATTCCTTGTTATTTGAGATTTCATGATTTGTTATCTCACAATCCTGGGCGTGCTTCAACGCAGGTGAGTTCACTCACCAACGATAGAGATGCTTGTTCCAGGATTCTGAGACAACAAATCATAATTCATGTCTCCCTCTGTGTGGAGCCTGCGGGTGGGTGTTGAGAGGGCAAATGTGGTATTTTTGTTTCTTTTTACGATGCCAGTTCCGGAGACCACGTGTACCTCAATCAATTCAGTGAAGATCATTCCCCGCTCGATATGACCGCGCTAGATGAATTCGAGAGTCTCAAACAAAGCGCAAAGGATCTCGGCATCGATGCAGCAAAAAATCCAAGATATCATTCAAGAAATGTGGTGATCCGTCGCCAGCGGTTTCATTTTCTCGAGTGGGGTGAACCAACAAACCAACCCCTGATCTTGTTGCACGGCAGTAATCAATCTGCACACTCCTGGGACCTGGTGAGCCTGAACCTTGCATCTCAGTATCATGTCTTTGCGCTCGATCAGCGAGGGCACGGTGATTCGGAATGGAGTCGGGGCGCACATTATTCGGTTGAAGAGATGGCCATGGATCTCGGGGCATTTATCGAATCAGTGGGTATTGTAAGTCCGGTCGTCGTCGGTCATTCCATGGGTGGCATGGTGACGATGGCATTCGCATGCAGTAATCCGAATTCTATGGCTGGCATGGTGATTGTCGATATGGGGCCTGAGGTCAATGACGAGGGCACTAAAATGATCCGTGAATTTGTCGGGCGCAATATCGAATTTGATGACATGGACGAATTTCTTGATCGTGTTGTGAAATATGACCCTTATCGTTCGAGGGAGCATATAGAGAGAACGCTCAAATACAATCTGATGAAGCGTGCTGACGGCCGTTACGTGACAAAACATGATCGCAGAAGGTTCCTGCCAGCGGACGACGGAAGTCGTGCCCGCATTGCCGGTGTGCCTACCCTTGAAGAACTAGCCAGGCTTGAAATTGAGACTCTGATTGTACGTGGTGGAGACTCGAATGTACTGGTCGAGGAATCAGCCGCCCGTTTCGCCGACAATCTGAGGCGCGGCCGGCTCGTTACTGTTCCGGAATGCGGACATAACGTTGCCTCTCAGAATACCACTGGTTTTCTCTCCGTTTTGAGACCGTTTCTGGATAGCCTGTCAGGATAACCGTTCATGTTTCTACTCTCAGCAGCCAGCCAGTCAATGACATCATCCGTCGTTGACGACTTACTCTGAATCTATCCACCCTTCTCTGCTCGTTAGAATTGCTTAAACCTGAAATGAGTAATCCACAGATATCTCAGCCAACTTCACCAGATGTACTGCACAAGCCGCTTTTTTTCGTTTCATTTCCGCTGATTTTTCTCTCGTTCTCTTTGCCGATATATGCCAAATCACTCGGTGCATCCGCATTGGAGATCGGGGGACTTTTTACGGTATTTACCATCTCGTTGATTGTGATTCGTCCATTGGTGGGCGTCGGACTTGATCGGCATGGGCGACGCTGGTTCCTGATTGCGGCTCTCCTGATCTACTCTGTTACAAGCCTGCTTTTTTCAGTTGCAACCTCCCTTGAAACCCTCTATCTAGCAAGACTCTTCCAGGGTGTTGGCGCCTCATTGTTATTAATCACTGTAGATACCATCACGACAGATCTAACCAACCGCAGCAACCGTGCCGCATCGATGGGGAAAAACACGGAGAAACAAACCCGGGGCGGCATGTTGGGCATCATGCTCGGTTTTACCCTTATCGGTGCTCTACAGCAGTCCCTCGGTTGGCAGGTTGCTTTTATCGGTTATTCGCTGATGGCACTGGTTGGTGCTTTCTTCGCTTTTCGAAACGTACCGGAATCCCGCCCTGCACAAGCAGGTTCCTTCGACTGGCACCCCTGGCGGGGTCTGGAGTTCAAACCAAGACTCATCCGTTTGATGATGGTGGTATTTGTTGCCAGTTTCGCTCAAGCCCTGATCCAGCCAATCTATCTTATATACCTCCAGGATCGCCATACAGTTGATATGATGACTCTCGGATGGGCATTCTTTCCCGCCGGGGTTGTCTATATGCTGCTGCCTTCCCGCACCGGGAAACTCAGCGACAAATTCGGTCGTGCTGAAACGATGGCGGCTGGATTTCTGCTATCCGGATTGCTTTACAGCATGTTCCCTTTTCTGCCAAATCTGATCTGGCTGGTCGTTTTGTATACCCTATCAGCGGTCGGCGGCGCGCTGGCGGATCCCGCTCGTCAGGCAATGGTAGGAGATCTGTCAAATGAACAGGAACGAGGACGGGTATATGGCGTCT
>CAZJRI010000157.1:0-12072 GCA_964548025.1 uncultured Pseudomonadales bacterium | reverse complement strand
AGTGTCTCTTAGGCAATCAGGCTAATTGGTCCACATGGTGCTGACGGGGTACAGATATAAACAAGCCCCTCATCAACCGCGAAAGACGAGGGATCACCCCAGTTCCACGGTTGGGCATACATTGGATAGGAGCGCTCAAAAACATAGGATTCAATGGCATGAGAAGGAAGGGGAAATGCCATTACCAACGATACGACTATGGTGAACGTGAGTTTCAGCAAACTGTCGAGAAAAGCGATCTGTGCTTTCGTGTCGTTACTATATTAGCACTAGCGAGGATAGAATATAAATTCGTAGATCCAACTACAAGAACCCAATTATAAAGGGTACACAGAACTGGCTATTATCCTGCAAGATGTATCGAATTATGGTCGAGCGATAGTGTCAGTTCCAGGACATATATTCCAGAATTTTCTCAACACATTGTTCGACGTTAAGCTTGTCGGTAGGCACGTCAATCTCCGGATCTCTCGGTGCTTCATAATCGCTGTCGATCCCGGTGAAGTTCGGCAACTCACCCCGTCTCGCTTTTTTGTAGAGTCCTTTCGGATCTCTTTCCTCTGCAGTCTCAAGGGGTACATTTACGTAGATTTCGACGAATTCGTCGGGTTCGAATAGCGCCCGTGCCATATCACGCTCGGACCGGAACGGAGAAATAAACGATGTCAGCACCACCAGACCTGCATCCACCATCAGGTTGGCAACCTCAGCGATACGCCTTATATTTTCTACCCGATCTGCATCGGTAAATCCAAGGTCTTTGTTTAATCCATGGCGGACATTATCACCATCTAAAACGTAGGTTCTAATGCCCCGTTCATGAAGGACCTGCTCCAGGGCATTTGCAATCGTTGACTTACCGGATCCACTCAAGCCTGTAAACCACAGTACCTTACCAGGATAACCGTTTAACTCCGCCCGAGCTTTCTTATCAACAACCAGCGCCTGACGATGTACATTCTGTGCGCGTCTTAGAGAGAAATTAATCATGCCTGCACCGACGGTTGCATAGCTGTAGCGATCAATCAACACGAGTGCACCCATCGCCCTGCTGGACTGATAAGCTTCGAATGCTATTGCTTTATCCAGGCTCAGCGTTATCTCACCTATTTCATTGAGGGACATTGAATGTGACGGTAACTGCTCGAAGTTATTAATATTGTACTTGTACTTAATATCGGTGATGGTTGCATTTACCTTTGTGGTACCGATTAACATCCAGTAGGAACGGCCTACAAAACCCTGATCCTGGCTCATCCAGACAACAGAAACCTCAAATTGATCAGACACCTCGCAGGGCGAATCCGCTGCTACCAGAACGTCACCCCTCGACACATCGATGTCTCTGTCGAGACATATGGTCACCGCCTGATCTGCCGAGGCGCGATCAAGCTGACTTTTGTACAGAATGATTTCATTCACGGAAGCAACTTCACCTGACGGGAGCACGCGTACCTGTTGATTCTTTTCTATTGACCCAGCAACAACAGTGCCAGCGTACCCCCTGAATTCCGCGTTAGGTCTGTTAACCCATTGCACGGGGAATCTGAAGGGATGATTCTCAAGGGACTGATCCACCTGAACGGTCTCCAGAAATTCAAGCAGTGTCGGACCTGCATACCAGCTGGTATGTTTGGACCGTTCAACCACATTGTCGCCATTGAGCGCAGATACAGGTATTTCGTCAAATATTTCCTGTTTGAAAAAAACAAGATCCATCTTGTTGATGGCGAGGACCACGTGTTTGATACCGAGTAAAGAGACAATAAACGAATGTCTTCTGGTTTGATCAAGTACCCCTCTGGTGGCATCTATCAATATAACTGCTGCATCAGCGGTCGAAGCACCCGTCACCATATTACGGGTGTATTGCTCATGCCCGGGAGTATCAGCAACAATGAATTTTCTTCTATCGGTTGTGAAAAACCGGTAGGCAACATCAATGGTAATGCCCTGCTCACGTTCTGCACTGAGCCCGTCTACCAGCAGAGCAAAATCAATTTCTGCCCCCTGGGTACCATGTTTTTTAGAGTCGTTTTTCAGTGCGGTCACCTGATCATCAAAGATGAGCTGCGCTTCGTAGAGCATCCGCCCGATCAGGGTGCTCTTCCCATCATCAACACTGCCGCAGGTGATAAATCGCAGCAGATCAAGCTCTGCCTGATTCTCTATATACTCATCTACTCTTTCCTGGAGAGCTGTACTCATCAGAAGTATCCCTCCTGTTTTTTCTTTTCCATTGAACCTGCAGAATCCGTATCGATTGCCCTACCCTGCCGTTCACTGGTTGTACTTTGCAGCAATTCCAGCACGATCGATGAAAGATCATCAGCATCGCTATCGATGGCACCTGTCAGGGGATAGCAACCTAAGGTTCTGAACCGCACACGCCTGATCTGAATTTCTTCACCCTCCATCAACTTCAGCCTGTCGTCATCAACCAGCATCAACAGCCCGTCACGCTCAACCACGGGTCTTTCAGCGGCGTAGTACAAAGGTACGATGGGTATCTGTTCCCGGTAGATGTACTGCCAGATATCAAGTTCGGTCCAGTTAGATAGAGGAAATACCCGGATGCTCTCTCCCTCGTTTTTGTAGCCGTTATACAGATTCCATAATTCCGGGCGCTGATTCTTTGGGTCCCAGCGATGCGTGCTGGTGCGAAATGAAAATACCCGCTCCTTTGCCCTGCTCTTTTCTTCATCCCGACGGGCACCACCAAAGGCGACATCAAACCGATACTTGTCCAGAGCCATTTTTAATCCCTCGGTTTTCATCACATCCGTATGTAAGGCACTACCGTGATCAAAGGGATTGATATTCCGCTCCACCCCGTCAGGATTGACGTAAACTATTAACTCCATACCAGATGATTTAGCCATCTCATCACGTAGCTGGTACATCGCCTGAAATTTCCATCTGGTATCAACATGCATCAGCGGGAACGGCGGTGAACTCGGGTAAAAGGCTTTCTTGGCAAGATGCAACATAGCGGATGAATCTTTGCCAACGGAATACAACATGACAGGATTTTCTGCCTGGGCAGCAACCTCCCTTATAATGTGAATGCTGTCAGCTTCCAGCCGGTCAAGGTGTGAGAAGTGCTTGCCTGGCGAATAGGAGCTGACTTCAGCCACCGAGGAAAGAATGGCACCAGCATCATGGTAGGCAATCGTACCTATTCTCAGGTTTTGTCCTTTAGCAAGTTCAATGTCATGACTACCGTATGCTTTCACAATCGATCGCAGTCTTGACGTAATATCACCATGTGGCCAGATCACCACACTCTTTGCCCCGGCCAGTGCTTTTAGTGCAACGAGCAATTCCCGCTGATCGTCAACCGAATTCAAATAAACCCAGCGACGCCCCATTCGACCATCGTTTGCATACAAAACAAGACCAGCTACATCACTGGTATGCAACTGCAGCACAAGCGATAAATGACGTTTTCTTTTTGCCCTGGTTTCAATGCTCCGAAGCACTTCCGTTTTGGGTTTCCGCCCTTCTTCGTCTCTGACATCAGGCAGCTTCAGTGAAACGGGCAGAAAACCGGCGCCCGACAGAGCCCTCTCGGTCGTTCTGAGTGTCTGGTTCTCTGAAGAACCGGCTAAAAGTTCATGTACCGAGTGGGTATCCCAGGGAACGAGGTGACCTTGTTCATCAACCCGATTTCGGTAAATAGTGTCAGGGAGTTTCATATCATCCTTATGTCAGGTCATGGATCTAGCTGGTGTTGGCTGTTACTTATTGTTGTTCTATCAATTGCGTTAGATTGTCGCGATATGCAATTATCGCTATATATTTAGCTTTTGCAAATGATTTACTGAAAAATAGTCACCTTATTCACTCATTTGATTTATTGCGACATTTTCCAGTGACGTAGTTTCGAGCTAATCGAACATGCGATAATTTCACCGCCTCTGCAGTCTGAGATACTTATTTCAATGCGTGTACACGTCATCGGTGACCTACATGGTTTCTACCAAGCCTATGAGTCTTTGCTCAGAAGAGGCAATCTAATCGACGAGAATGGAGATTGGTGTGCCAACGATGATCAGCTCTGGCTGATTGGTGACATTTTTGACCGGGGAAATCAGGCAATATCCTGCATTGACCTGACAATGAAGATTCAGACTCAGGCCGAAAGGGTTGGCGGTACCGTTCAATGCCTCCTGGGTAATCACGAACTCATGTTTCTGGCATTTCATCGATTTCGGGATGATCTCGTTAACGGAACCCGAATACAGCAGCAATGGCGCCTCTGGGGCGGACAGCAGGAGGAGTTGTCCGGCATCACGGAACGGCACATTGAATGGCTGCATGAGCTGCCAGCCATGGCACTGGTTGAAGATCGCCTGCTACTCCACAGCGACAATCTGTCCTATGTAAATTTCGGCAATTCCATCCAGAAGGTGAATCAGTTCTTTCAGGACCTCTATAGCAGCGATGACTTTGAAAAATGGCAGTGGATTCTGGGAGAACTATCCGGTCGCGGCGCATTCGAGCTGGAAATCAGCGGTCCTCGCAAGGCTTATTCCATGCTTAAGTTATACGGTGGCCAACGCCTGATTCATGGGCATACGCCCATTCCGCTTTCGAGAGACGATGAGTCTCTTGCGGTCAACAGACCTCGCATCTACGCCAACGGGTGGTGTTGCAATGTTGACGGTGGTATCTACCTTGGAAATCCAGGATTTATCCACAGCTACAGCAACTAGTCCCCCGGCAGGCTGTTGTCTCGACCGGTCAACTGAGAATATCATCGAAGTGTCAACAATGAATCAGGAATAACCTATGACAGTGATTGCCCTTCTCAGTCCCGGCGCAATGGGAGCATCTGTTGGTGCTGCCGCAGTGAGTAATGGTCATCAGGTACTCTGGCACGACCACGGCAGGAGTGAAGAGACCCGGTCTCGAGCAAAACGCGCAAAGCTCGAATCAGTTGAATCGGAAAAAGAATTGTACACAAGGGCTGAAATAATACTCAGTATCTGCCCACCACATGTTGCCAACGATATAGCAGAAGGTGCGCTTAAAAATAGCTTCAAGGGTACATTCGTCGAGGCCAATGCAATTTCACCCAGCCGAATGAGATCTATTGACGCGGAACTTGGCCAGGCAGACATTATCTGCGTTGATGGCGGTATCATTGGTGGTCCGGCCTGGTCATCGGAGACTAACACACAGCTCTACACCTCCGGTCACAAAGCCCGGGAAATATCCGATCTATTCAATGGCTCGCCGCTACACGCATCCGTGGTTGATGATCGAATAGGTTCCGCATCTGCACTGAAAATGACGTTCGCTGCATTTTCTAAGGGAACCACGGCACTCTTAACAGCAATACTTGCCGTGGCAGAGAAAGAGGGAATAAGAGATTCGCTTCAGTCCCAGTGGGGGGATGCATTCAGTGAGCAAACAGCAGCAAGGGTAACAGGCAACACTGCCAAGGCCTGGCGATTCCAGGGAGAGATGCTGGAAATTGCCCGTACATTCTCTGAGGCTGGATTGCCAGGTGGTTTTCACGAGGCCGCTGCTGATATTTTCGGCAGGCTGGCCCAATACAAAGATCTCCCCGAGCCACCCCCCTTACAGGAGCTGTTGTCTAAACTAACGCCTTTATGAGGTTTCGTCGAGGAATGTCTTCAAGTGATCTGAACGGGTCGGATGACGAAGTTTTCGAAGTGCTTTTGCTTCAATCTGACGAATTCGTTCACGCGTCACGTCGAATTGTTTTCCAACTTCTTCAAGCGTGTGATCGGTGTTCATATCAATACCGAAACGCATTCGCAACACCTTGGCTTCACGAGCTGTCAAACCTGAGAGTATGCCCTTGGTCGCTTCTCTCAAGCCTTCATCGGTTGCAGTTTCAACGGGGGAACCCACTGCTGCGCCTTCGCTCAGATTATTCTTTGAATCCAGGAAGTCGCCAAGATGCGAATCTTCATCGTCTCCGATCGGTGTTTCCATTGATATCGGTTCTTTCGCAATCTTCAATACCCGCCTAACCTTATCTTCAGGCATTTCCATCCGTTCACCGAGTTCTTCAGGCGTCGGTTCTCTACCCATTTCCTGAAGCATCTGCCGGGAAACACGTGAGAGCTTGTTGATTGTTTCGATCATATGAACGGGAATCCGAATTGTTCTGGCCTGATCTGCAATCGAACGAGTGATAGCCTGACGAATCCACCAGGTGGCGTAGGTCGAAAACTTGTATCCACGACGATATTCGAATTTATCAACCGCCTTCATCAATCCAATATTGCCTTCCTGAATCAGGTCAAGAAATTGTAATCCGCGATTTGTGTACTTCTTGGCAATTGATATGACCAACCTGAGATTCGCCTCAACCATATCTTTCTTGGCTCGACGGGCTTTCGCCTCTCCAATGGACATTAGACGGTTGATATCCTTGATTTCACCGCTGCTGAGTCCGCACTCATTGGCCGCCTGCCTGATTTTCTTCTGGCTCCGGACAATTTCATCTTCAAAATTCTTCAGTCCTTCATATCCGGCTTTAATCTGTTTCTGAACCCACTTCAGGTCTGTTTCTTTACCAGGGAATTTTTCCAGGAATACCTTCCGCGGCATCCTTGCTCGCCTGATGCACGTATTCATAATCAGGCGTTCTGAACGTCGAATCTGGGCGTGTACAATTCGGGTAGATTTCACGATCTTGTCGTACTGCTTGGGTACGAGTTTAAAAAACTTGAATGCATCCCCGAGTGCGGCGAGTTCCTTCGCGACCTGAGGTGTACCACGACCGTGTTTCTTGATGGCGCGCTCGGTCTTCTTTAATTGCTTGCGTAAGGCGTCAAATCTCTCTGCTGCTAGTACCGGGTCAGGTCCTTTGTCTTCTTCTTCGTCGTTGTCTTCCTCCTTTTTCTCGCCAGGTACTACCTGAGCAGCCGGAGGAACGTGTTCGGCAGGGTCCAGAAATCCGATCAATATATCAAGCAGTTTGCCCTCTTCCTCCTGTGAGGCGTCATATTCGGCCAGGATTGTCTCCACTGTTCCAGGAAACTGAGCGACCGCATGCAATACATCCCGAATACCTTCTTCAATGCGCTTGGCGATCACAATTTCGCCTTCTCTGGTAAGCAACTCGACCGTGCCCATCTCGCGCATATACATTCGCACGGGATCAGTTGTTCTGCCTGCTTCGTTCTCTACAGCAACTAGAACAGCGGCTGCTTCTTCTGCAGCCAGCTCATCAGTTGAGTCTCCTTCCTGCATGAGATCATCGGATTCGGGGGCTGATTCGTGAACCATAATCCCCATATCATTAATCATGCCAATAATATCTTCGATTTGTTCAGGGTCAGATATTTCATCAGGTAGATGATCGTTGACCTCTGCGTATGTGAGGTAGCCTTGCTCCCGGCCACGGCCTATCAGCTCTTTTAACCGAGATTGCTGCTGTGCTAATCCACTCGTCATAGAATTCCTTCGATATTAGTGTCAGAAAAGGAGCCGGCCATTATAGCGACTGTTAATATTCTATTCCACTTCAAGTGTCTGATTTGCGTCAAGAAATCAGGCGCATAAACTACCTGAATGGGGCTATATGGGAAGATTTTCCCTCAACCCCTGAGGTGGAGCTGTGGGTTGATATGGGGGGCTTTCAGCGTTTTTTGGCCCGACTTAGCTCTCTTAATTTACGTTTATCTGCATCACTCAGCTCGGAAAATGGTTTTGCAAGGAGTCTTCTTTCCAGCGCCCTGTCATTCTCCTCCTGGTGTCTGTCCCGCATCACCCGGATAACATCACAATACTCAACAGGCAGATCTGAAAGCGCCAGTAACTGCTCCTCCTCCGCAAGATACTTGAGCTGTGTAAATTCCGGTCTGCCCTGATACTTCGCAATCAGAATGACCGACGACTCTATTTCTTCAGCAAATATGGTTCGAATTATCTCAAGAAGAAGGCCGCTACCCGCTGAACTCTCCAGAAAGTTGTAATCAGTCTCGGTAAATTTGCTGGCCAGATCTGGCTGCGTCAATAATAGCGAAATTGCCTTTCTGGCGAGCTCTGATGGCTCCTGATCAGGCTGATCCGGATAATAATCTTCATATTGTTCCTCATATTCACTGAGTGAATGCTCATCCCAGTCATCAGGCGGGGGCGACAGGCTGGTATCGACCAGCTCATCCCTGTGGCTGGGCCTCAAACTGGTATCCCGATCAGCTCCCGCATGAATCAGCAGTTTTTCCGTCGATAAACCGGTGATTTCGGATAGTCGCCCGATCATAAGCTCGCGGAACACCCCGGCAGGTATTTTCATGATCATTGGCATCACCTGGTTACTTAACTGGGCCTTGCCATCCAGCGATTCAATCGATATCTCTGCGGTGAGCTTGTCAAAGAAGAAATCAGGCAAATGCTGAGCCTGATCCAGCCTCCACTCAAATTTTTCTTTTCCTTCCTTTCTGACCAGCGAGTCAGGGTCTTCACCATCCGGGATAAACAGAAATCTGGCACTTCGACCATCTTTCATATGTGACAGGGCTATCAACAGTGCTTTCCACGCGGCATTCCTGCCTGCAGCATCACCATCAAAACAGAAGACAACTGTCGAGACCATTCGATACAGACGTTCAAGATGCTCTCCTGTCGTCGCTGTTCCCAGGGTCGCAACACTATAATTAATGCCATTTTGTGCCAGTGCGACGACATCCATATAACCTTCGACCACCAGCAATTGGGTTAACTTCTTATTCCTTCTTCGTGCCTCATACAGACCGTATAATTCTCTCCCCTTGTGGAATACAGGTGTTTCGGGCGAATTCAGGTACTTGGGTTTCCCGTCTCCGATTATCCGACCACCAAAGGCAATAACCCTCCCCCTCAAGTCTCTGATCGGGAACATGACGCGCTCACGGAATCGATCATAAACCTTGTCTTTTTGATTCGGCTGATCGTTTTTCTCAACGACCATGCCGGATTCGATCAGCAGATCGTGTTCAAGATTGGTTTTAGCCAGACTGGCGTAGAGATTGTCCCAGCCAGGCGGGGCATATCCGAGACCAAAATCCCTTGCTACTTCACCGGTCAGGCCACGTTGCTTGAGATAGTCAACGGCAGTACTCCTGGTCTGATGATGTCGGAGCTGCTCACCATAAAAAGCAAGCGACTGGTCCAAAATACTGTAAATCGATTTACGTTTTTGCTGCTTTTCGGTTGATTCAGCATTATTGTCGCGAGGGACCTCCAGCCCAGCCCGGGAAGCCAGCATTTCAATCGTGGCAACAAAGTCCAATCGATCAAATTCCATGACAAACTTGATTGCGCTACCTGAAGCCTGGCAACCAAAACAGTAATAAAACTGCTTGTCGGCACTGACCGAAAATGAAGGTGTTTTCTCTGTGTGGAAGGGGCAGAGGCCAGAGTAATTCTGACCCGTCTTCTTCAATTTTACCCGCGCGTCAACGATCTCGACGATGTCAGTTCGAGCCAATACTTCATCTATGAAATCAGGAGGAATCAAGCGTATTCAATTCGTCTTTTCGAAACAAACGAGAATGGCACTCGGGCCTGTTAAAGGCAAGGAAGATAAGTCTATTGCAGTTTCTGTTTTACTATCGAACTCACGTCACCCATATCAGCGCGACCTTGAACCTGAGGACGGATTACACCCATTAACTGGCCCATATCTTTCATCGAACTTGCACCGGTTTCAGCGATGGCCTTGTCTACAATCTCGAGGACAGCCGCTTCATCCAGTCCTTCAGGCATATACCCCTTCAGAAGATCCAGTTCGAAAGCCTCCTGCTGGACGAGGTCATCCCGGCCTGCTTTTTCGTACTGGGCGAGAGAGTCTTTCCTCTGTTTGCACATCTTATCGAGTATCGCCAGTACACGAGTGTCATCCAGCTCTATGCGCTCGTCGATCTCTACTTTCTTGAGTTCAGACATGATCAGGCGCAGGGCACCCACACGCTGCTTGTCTCTGGCACGCATTGCGTCTTTTACAGAGGTTTCTATCCGAGTTTTAATATCTGAGGAGGGCATTGCTTATATCCTCAAAGAACCAGCTCTGACGGCTAGTACAGACGTTCCATTCGCCTTGATTCACGTTGCACTTTCTTGGCATGACGTTTTACCGCAGCAGCAGCTTTACGCTTGCGGACAGAAGTTGGCTTTTCATAAAACTCTCGACGCCGCACTTCTGCAAGTACACCTGCTTTTTCACAGGATCTTTTAAATCGTCTCAGAGCCACGTCAAAGGGCTCGTTCTCTTTCACTTTTACGTATGGCATTAAATTAATTTACTCTTCCGCGAAGGGTGCGCATTCTAGCGGTATCACCTGATAAATGCAAAGAAACAGCTCCCTCAGTATAGGTCAGTTCCGGTGATAGGGAAGAGCGCATTTTAGTAAGATTTTTTTACCAAAAATCAGTAACATACGGCCTTTTCGAGATATTACGATTACCATGCGTGTCCTCGGTATAGAGACATCCTGCGATGAAACCGGCGTCGCAATATATGATGAAGACGAAGGATTGGTGGCAGATCTCCTTTTCAGCCAGATCGAAGTGCACAAATCCTACGGCGGAGTCGTGCCGGAACTGGCCTCGCGGGACCATATCCGTAAGACGCTGCCTATGATAAAGCAGTCAATGGAGGAAAGCGGTACATCGGTCGAGCAACTGGATGCCATTGCCTATACTGCCGGACCAGGTCTTGTCGGCGCATTGATGGTGGGAGCAAGTGTCGCCAAATCGCTCGCCTGGGCCTGGGGAATCAAAGCAATCGGTGTACATCATATGGAAGGCCATTTGCTCGCACCCATGCTGTCCTCCCAGAAACCGGAATATCCATTCCTTGCACTGCTGGTATCAGGTGGACATACACAACTTTTGACTTGCCTGGGTCTGGGACAATATGAACTACTTGGCGAGTCGGTTGACGATGCCGCAGGAGAAGCCTTTGACAAGGTCGCCAAAATGCTCGACCTGGGCTATCCGGGTGGACCCGCTGTGGCTGAGTTGGCGAAACATGGGACCAGGGACGTTTACCGGTTTCCAAGACCCATGACTGATCGGCCCGGATTGAATTTTAGTTTTAGTGGCCTCAAGACATTTACCATGAATACCTTGTCTCAAATCGAATCACCGTCTGATCAGGACAGGGCTGATATTGCGCATGCTTTCCAAACTGCAGTTGTAGATACTTTTCGCATTAAATGTAAACGGGCATTTGAACAATCCGGATTATCTACGCTAATTGTCGCAGGCGGTGTAAGTGCCAACACTGAACTCCGCAAGATGCTTATCTCACTTGCAGATCAATCCGGCTGTCGTGTCTTTTTTCCTGAACTCGCCCTCTGCACCGACAACGGTGCCATGATAGCTTATGCTGGATTACAGCGTCTAAAGATCGGGCATAAAGAGAATCTGTCCATATCGGTGAAACCTCGCTGGCCCATGGCTCAACTTAACGATGGCGCAGGCTGACGTGGATATCATTTATATCAGGGGATTGGAAGTAGATACCTTCATCGGCATCTATGACTGGGAACAACACACCCGGCAGCCACTTCTACTGGATATCGAGATCGAACTGGATATTTTTTCTGCCTCAGCGACTGATGATATTTCAGATACCTGTAATTACTCGTCGGTCTCTGAACGGGTCACCCACTATATCGAGAGCAATCACTTTAATCTCATTGAATCTGTGGCAGACAGGGTCGCACAATTGATACTTCAGGAATTCAAGGTAACGAAAACCAGAATCAGAGTTTCAAAACCCGGTGCTGTCAGCAATGCTGAGGACGTAGGCGTCATAATTGAAAGGATGCAATCGTCAAAAAAGGAGCAGGATAAGGGGTTGTAGCCAGACTAGTCTGCTCCGTGCCCGGAAGCACTTCGAAATGCCATCGATTCATTATCTGAGTCCTCGTAATACAGATCATGACTTTCAGCAATAACAGAGGGCTCGTAGTGAAGATCAAGATCTACCCTGTAGAGCGGGAAGGTTTCCCTCACTCCGTCCCTGGATCTCATCGTTACCATTGTACGTCGTCAAAACCTTTTGGACAGTTAGTCCTTCGAGCTAAGAGACACTTC
>CAZJRI010000156.1:2601-12158 GCA_964548025.1 uncultured Pseudomonadales bacterium | reverse complement strand
GAAAAACACTGCGAGGCTGCAGGTCGTGATCCCGCGGACATCAGACGCACGTTGCTTATGCCCTGCTATCTGACAGAAGATCAGGCGATGATAGATCGGGTACTGAAGGGGCTCGGACCGGGTACGGTAGCCGGTTCGAAACAATATATCGTCGATCGGATTGGAGAATTCAAAGATGCGGGTATCGCGGAGATCATCTTCGGTGGTATTCCCTCCGGGGATCTTGATCGTCTGCAGCAATTTGAATCCGAAATTGTGAGTGCTTGTCGATAGGTGGGTAAACCAGGGTAGTTTAGAACGAATTTGTTAATGACCGAAAATGCTCTTAAATGAACCGTAGATCATTTCTCAATAGTGCCTGGATTTTCATCCTCGGTGGTTTGACGCTGGTAAAACCACCGTGGACTAGTGCTATTGAGACCGAGCCTGTTCATAGTGTTGAAGATGCCTTTGTAAGATTGGCGAACCAGTTATTGTCAGAAGCCTCGAGGAGCCAGATTGAAGAAATTCGTCAACTCGTCGGCACTTTTTCAGATGACTTTGTCCCATTGTCTCATTACAGAGAACAGATAAAAGCTGACTTTCTGAATCAGCGAACGACGACTATCGGGGGATTCCGTTTCTCCCATACTGAAGCGGCCTATTTTATTCACGTATCCGAATCATCCAGAATTACGGTATGACTTCAGACGGCTTCATCGACGCGAGAGATAGCGGATTATCATCGATATCGGGGTCGGTATGTATCGTTGGTTCTGGTGCAGCCGGACTCACCCTTGCCGCGAAACTGGCTGAGACCAAAAGGGATGTCATTCTGATCGAGTCGGGAGGTTTTAGCCTGGAAGGTGATACCCAGGAATTGTATTCGGGCAGGAATATTGGCCTGCCGTATCACAGTCTTACTGCTTGTCGTCTGAGATACTTTGGGGGAACAACCAATCACTGGTCTGGTTATTGTCGGGCGAACGATGCCATTGACTATGAAGGGCGAAGTGAACTCGATCTACCCAAATGGCCAGTCGGTCAATCAGATCTTGAACCCTGGATCTCTGAGGCGAGTCGGTTGCTCAGGATTCAGCCGGATCACTTCGATCCCATGACGATTCTCAGGAATACAACATTGTCTGAAGATGAACTTTTGGATTCCAGATCTACTGATCTTGAATCTAAGGTCTTTCAGATCACATGGGATTATCGATTTGCGGATATTTATAAAGAGATCCTCGACAAGTCAGAGAGTTTCCGCGCCTTCATGCATCTGAATTTGTGCCATATTCAGTTGTCTTCGGATGGTTCGAGAGTGTCTCACCTCGAATGTGCAACCCTTTCAGGTAAGCGGATAAAGGTGGATGCGCAACAGTTCGTGCTCTGCTGTCACGGAATCGAAAACGCGCGGTTACTTTTGACATCCAACGATGTGCTGAAGTCTGGTATCGGCAATCAATATGATCATGTTGGGCGTTATTTTATGGATCATATTTACTTTCACGCATCAAGGTTTGTGCCCAATAGAACCTTCCCAAAATTATACAGTCGTCGATTCGCCAGGGTTCATAGTGTCAATGTGAATCTGAGTTTCAACGAGGATTATCTGCGTGACAATAAGATGCTTCAGTACTATTGCAGGTTTAATCCTGTGCGGGTCGATGAAGCTACAGAATTTGCTATGCGGCGAATTAGGACCGGCTTTTTTAGGCCAGGAGATACAGAATTTCTGCAGGATATTATGACGGTTGCAAAAGAGATATCGGGTGCAGCTGATTTTATGCTGGCAAAATCAGACCTGGCATTTACACCACCTGCTTACTATGGTCTTGAGCACAGACTTGAGCAGCAGCCAAATCCGAATTCACGGGTCGTGATTTCTGACAGGCGTGATCAACTGGGCAATCTGATCGCTGATTTAGACTGGCAGATTACGGATACTGATGTAGATTGTTTTGAAAGAGGGCAGTCCAAAATTGCCCAGGAACTTGCGGTTCTCGGATTGGGCAGGGTGCAAGAGGAAACGATCAACAGAGAACTTGTCGAGTCAAGAGTCCTGGGTCACTACCACCAGATTGGTACGGCTCGCATGAGTGAGTATGATCAGGATGGTGTAGTCGATGAGAACTGCAAGGTGCACGGCGTTGCCAACTTGTTTATTGGTGGAAGTTCAGTATTTCCGACAGCAGGATATTCAGGGCCGACCATGATGATTGTGGCATTGTCCCTTCGACTCGGTGCCCATCTTGCTGAGATTCAAAAACGTGCCTGAATTCACAATGATGATTATTCGAAGAACGATAATCTTCCTGAGTTTGTGGTTGCTACCACCGCTGGCTGTCTATCTAACGACCTGGTCATACCGTGAGACCTTGTTTAATCTCGTTCTCTATATTACCAGCCAGATCGTTTTCTGGTTTCTCTTCGCTGGTCCCGGTCTGATAGTGCTTGGTTTGTCCGTTTTGCACGGCCTCTTCGTTGTGTTTCGTGAAAACATTGATTTGGGTGCAGATACCGGTGTCTAAATACGTTCACCTTCTGGGGCTTTTGTTTCTTGTCGCCTGTGATAACAGTGCGAATCTCGATCAAGCGTCGGTCAATCGTGGTGAGCGCCTGGCCAATAACTGCAAACCATGTCATAGCCTGTCGGACTCATCTAATCAAATCGGCCCGTCATTGTTCCGGGTGCTGGGTCGAAAAGCAGGTAAGGTTGAGGGATTCGGTTACTCTGAAGGGTTACTGCAATCAGAAATCACGTGGGACCAACAAACCCTCACTACTTTTATTCAAAAGCCGCAGGAACTGGTACCTGGCACGAATATGGCGTCCACTGGTGCGACCGAACAGGATGCAAAAGATATCGTCTCTTATATTTTGTATCTGGATCAATAACCTGATGCCAGCAGTGGATTCCTGATCGCGGTAAGTTTATTCAATCGTACAATCTCATTAATCCTTCCTGCGCAACTGATGCCACAAGGTCACCAGCCCGATCGTAAAAAGACCCCCGACACAGTCCTCTGGCTCCACCTGTAAAAGGACTGTCCTGGGCATAGAGCAGCCACCGATCAGTCCTTATTGGCTTATGGAACCACATTGCGTGATCGAGGCTGGCAACCTGGAAATTCTGATTACCCCAGCTAATACCATGAGGGCGGGTAGCCGTATCGATGAGCGTCATATCGGATGCATATGCCAGCAGACATTGGTGTAGTCGAACATCATCCGGCATCGCATCAACGGTTCTGATCCAGGTATGCTGATAGGGTGGCATCTTATCCGGTTTGAATTCGTTAATGGGTTCTGCAAACCTCATTTCAATGGGACGAGGCCGGTTTGTCATACTCTTTAAATCATCGGGGATGTCATCAGCATGTTGTTTGTTCATCTCAATTTGATCGAGACAGTCTTCCGGTGCTTTGATGTCAGGCATATCGAACTGATGTTCTAATCCTCGTTCCGGCACATGGAACGATACGGACATATTGAAAATCGCCCGACCTTTCTGGGTTGCAACAACACGTCTGGTCGTGAAACTCTTGCCGTCCCTGATCCGATCAACATCGTAGAGGATTGGCACGGTCGTATCACCGGGTCTCAGAAAGTAACCGTGAAGGGAATGGGCAGCCCTTGAAGTATCTTCAACAGTTCTTGAAGCGGCAACCAGCGCCTGCCCTAAAACCTGCCCGCCGTAAACCCTCTGCCAGCCTTCGTCCGGGCTGAGCCCCCTGAATATATTTGTTTCAATAGTTTCCAGGTCCAGCAGTTCGAGCAGGTCTTTGAGTTCCTGTTTCATATTTCTATATTGGTTCGTAATGTCCGGTACACGTATTACTTCTTCGCGTTTGGGGATTCTTCAAGGTCTATCCAACCTCCGATCAGACCTGCAACATGACCGCCATCAACGGGCAATTCAGCGCCATTGAGCCATCGACAATCTCCAACAGCAAGAAATTCGATCACCTCTGCAATATCGTCGGGTGTGCCCTCTCGACCTACCTGTGCCACACCCCAGTCATACATCTCTTCTCCCACGAGTTGTCTGAAATCAGAGGTGAGTTGAGTGCCGGTAGAGCCGGGATTTACACAATTTACCCGTACTCGACGTTTAACGGCCAATCCTGCAGCTCGATAGGTATAGGCGGCGGTACACTGCTTGGAAAACTTATAGGGATTGTCAATCCACTCCCTTTCATGAGCCAGAACCCAGGTTAAGCCCGACTCAAAATCTTTGCTATCAAGTAGTTCGTTAATCAGATCTTTCCGGTTCCGCCAGTCGTGACCGGCTGACGACGCCACATTGACAATGCTGCCACCCTCAACCAGTCGTGTAGCCAGGAGTTCAGTTAAATGGCGCAAACCCAAAAAGTTAACCCGCATGATCTTCTCGCCAGGATTGGCATTTGATATACCGGCAACATTGATCAGGGTATCAACGGGTCCATTGATCGAGGCCACTGCATTTTCGATGGAAGATGTTTCTCCCATATCACATTGTACGAAATGTGACTTGCTATCTGTGGGTTCGACAACGTCAAAGATTGTAACCTGATGGCCTTTTGACAGCAGGCGGGAGGAGGCCGCAGCACCGATTCCGGTTGATCCACCGGTCAGGATAATAGATTTGGTCATCGTGGCAGCCTAGAGTGGCATGCCTATGGTGTCAATCAGTCTGTTCGCCAATTATTCCCGATATCGGGATAATTGTTCCGCTGTTGTTATTGGTTGTTATTGGCTAAGGTAGTCCATTGCCATTGTGCTCATGGCCCTTACGCCTGTAGGCAGTGATGCTTCATCTACCTTGAAATATGGTGAGTGATTGACACCTGGGTTTTCAGCATCGGGAAGACCAACGCCCAGAAAAAAATAGACACCAGGAATTTTCTCCTGAAAAAACGCAAAGTCTTCCGATGGGGTTACCGGGCCAATCTCCACTGCCGCAACAGGAGCGACCCGCCGTAGCGTTGGAGCCATTTGCCGTGTCAGGTCCGGGTCATTGTAGGTCACGGGGGCATATGCCTTAAAATTAACTTCAGCCATTGCCCCGGCGCTTTCTGCGATAGAACTGACAGTTCTCCTGATCCTGGACAAGATATCATCCCTCATTGCTGGTTCGACGATTCGAATTGTACCCACCATCTCTACACGATCGGGGATAATATTGCCGCGCACACCGCCGTGAATGCTGCCTATGCTGATAACGGTCGGCGCATTTATGGGATCAATCTGCCTGCTGGTGATTGTTTGCAAACCCATAACAACCTGCGCGGCGACAACGATCGGGTCAACGCCACCCCAGGGCACGCCACCATGAGTTTGTCTGCCGGAGATGGTAATTTTCAATTCATCCGCTCCTGCCATAATCCCACCAGGGCGATACGCGAGTACCCCAACGGGTGCTGGAGAGGTGTGTAAGCCGAAGATTGCAGTCGGTTTTGGATTATCCAGCACACCTTCCGCAATCATCAAGCTTGCACCTGCTTCCTCTCCTTCCGGTGCTCCTTCTTCCGCTGGTTGAAAGATGAAAACAACAGTACCGGGAATCTCTTCACGCATACTTGCCAAAACCGAAGCAGTACCCATCAGAACTGAGGTATGTACGTCATGACCACAGGCATGCATAACACCTACATTCTGGCCGTTGTATGTGGTTCTGACTTTAGATGCAAAAGGTAGATCTACTTTTTCAGTAACGGGTAGGGCATCCATGTCTGCTCGAAGGGCAACAACCTTGCCGGGTTTACCACCGTGCAAGATGCCCACGACTCCCGTGTGGGCGACGCCGGTGCGCACCTCGTCAAAACCGAGCTGACGCAAATGTTTTGCGACGATACCTGCAGTACGAGTCTCTCGATTACCGAGTTCCGGGTGCTGATGAATATCTCGTCTCCAGCCGACTACCTCATCCGTAACCTGCTTTACCTGCCAGTCGATTACTTCCTGATAGGCCGGGATGTTCTGCGCTGACCTCGCATTGTGGCAGATAGCCATCACGCCCAGAATACAAATCAATACTTTCTTCATGTTCATTCGCTCGATTGCAGTTAAGGATAAGGGAAATGAAATCTGTCCGTGGATGATCGGCTTTCTCCTGAGAATATCACTATTCTACCGGACTTAGCCTCTGAAGGATTAAATACTGCTGGTCAGGTGTGTTGCAAGGTACGGCAGCTTTATTTATTCCAGATCTTCATCCCCGGATCGGACAGACGCGAAGATCAATGATATCTTTAGCCTTTGTCGAATAAATGCCAAAAGTATGACAGATCAACAGGAGAAGTCGGATACAGAAGCTCCCAATCAATTGGATGCAGTGACAGCAAGAGCGCGTGTTGCAGAGGGGAAATTATCTCCCATCGAATTACTCGAGAGTTGTATCGATCAGATTGAACGGATCAATCCAACGGTTAATGCAATAGTCACGCGTGCTTTTGACCGGGCCAGACAGGAAGCTTCGATGGCGACAGAATTGGCAGACAAGGGAGATAATGGCGGTGCACTGCTGGGCTTGCCGATTGCTATCAAAGATATTCAAGCAACGGCGGGGATTCGAACAACCTATGGTAGCAAGGTATTCGAGAACAATGTGCCAGACAGCGATGCCGGAATCGTCGCTCGTATTCGTCGGGCTGGTGGCATTGTGATAGGCAAGACCAATATTCCCGAATCGAGTATTGGCGCAAACACTGTCAACCCGCTATTTGGTGCCACCGGCAACCCGTTTAATCCTGATCTGACCTGCGGAGGTTCTTCCGGTGGGTCTGCTGTAGCAGTCGCTACGAATATGGTGCCACTTGCCACGGGTTCGGATCATGGTGGGAGCCTGCGCATTCCGGCAAGCTATAGTGGGGTTGTTGGCTACAGGGCAACACCCGGTGTCGTGCCAAACGAGGCTAGAACGACTGTTCAAACCAACTATAGTGTTCAGGGACCGATGGCGAGAACGGTATCTGATGTTGCACTTCTGTTGTCTGTGATTGCAGAGAGGGATGACAGTGCGCAAAAAGATCCCATGGCATTCCCGCTGAATGCAAAACGATTTGCTGAACTCGATGCAGTTGATCCGGCAAATCTAAGAGTCGCTGTCACTGCGGACCTGGGTGGTGTTTTGGTCTCAGAGTCAGTTCGAAGTGTTTTTGAAGAGAGGATCAACCGCATCTCTGGATTGGTCAGAACCTGTGACTGGCACGATATGGATTTAACTGGTGCGCCGGATGTTGACTGGCACGTGCGGCAGGATCTTTTTGTTACCCAATATAGTGATCAGGCAAGTTCGTGGGGTGACAATTTTAACCCGAATGTCAGAGCAACCTATGAGTCCGCGCTAGAAACGCCGATGAAGGATATTGCTATCGCACGTCGACGACAGATGGAACTATTTCAATCATTCAGAGCGATTTTTGATCAATACGATCTCGTTATCTGTCCTGGCGTCAGTATCCCGCCGTTTCCGTGGAAAGATCTCAACCCCTTGATGATAGATGGCAAGAAAGTAGAGAATTATATGGCCTGGCTCGCTTTGACTTCTTCGCTTACTGTTGTTGGTCACCCGGTGGTTGCATTGCCCTGTGGACTCGACCAACAGGGGACACCATTTGGCATTCAGGTTGTGGGACCCATGTATGCGGACCATCGACTACTAAGTGCAGCCCGGGCACTTGAAAGATCCTTCTTAAGTTATCCTGAACTCTCCCGGCCAGTGCCTGATTTCGAGCAGCTTGAAAATACAGAATCATCCTGTACAACCCTTGGTAAACTTGTTGGGCAGAATTAACATCTACCAAAATGGCGGGTCTGGAGGGAGGGTAATATGAACGCATGGAATAAAACACCCGACGGTAAAACCAGGGCGAGGGGAGCTGGTGTACCTTTCGAAGGGAACCCGGGGATATTTAATTCGATTACCGACGTCGATGGCGTGCAGGTAGGTTATACGACTCTGATTGAGGGAGAATCAGTGCGTACTGGGGTTACTGCAATTCTGCCAAGGCCAGCCTCAAAAATAGACATACCTGTATTTGCCGGTAGCCATTCACTTAATGGCAATGGCGAGTTAACCGGCACAATCTGGATCGAGGAGGCGGGCAGGTGCGATGGCCCGATCACGATCACTAATACTCATTCCTGCGGTGTTGCAAGAGACGCTTCAATAATGTGGATGGTAGAGAATCTGAATCGAACGGGTCAATGGGCACTACCGGTTGCCGGAGAGACCTATGACGGATATCTGAATGACATCAACGGGTTTCATGTTAAGAATGAGCATGTATTTGCGGCTCTGGATTGCGCGGATTCGGGAGCAATAGAAGAGGGTAGTGTTGGGGGCGGCACCGGTATGATCTGTTACGGATACAAAGGTGGCAGTGGAACGTCTTCCAGAATTGTTAAAGTTGCAGGCACAGAAATAACCGTTGGTGCTTTCGTGCAAGCGAATTTTGGTCGAGCTGATCAGCTTACTATAGCTGGTGTTCCTGTTGGCCGAATTCTCAATCAGCAAGCTGATAATGACGAACGTGGATCAATTATCGGGGTTGTTGCGACGGATGCGCCCTTGCTGCCCCATCAGTTAAAGAGGCTTGCGCGAAGAATCAGCCTGGGTGTTGGTCGCTCGGGTTCTATCTCCGGTCATGGTTCTGGAGATATATTCCTGGCATTCTCAACCGCCAATGAAGATGCGCATCATGATGAAGACAGGCTGGCTGTAGCGGACTTTCTGCCAAACTCAAGGTTGGACGTACTATTTGAAGCTGTAATTCAATCTATAGATGAAGCGATCATGAATGCATTATTCGCCAACGATACAATGAGGGGGAAAAATGGCTCGGTCATATATGGGTTGCCTCATGATAGAGTGCTGTCGTTGTTGAAAGAGCATCGAGCCTTCTGACGATTGTGCATCTGACTCGAACTAGAAATTCAACGACATATTAACGATAAAATTTCTTCCCGGCATATTGGTGCCGGAGCCATGAACTCGATAGTCCTTATTGAGTAAGTTGTCGGCGACCAGGTTTATTTTCAGGTTGTCCGTCAGCATGAATCCGTATCTTAAATCGAGGACCAGATACTCTGGGGTGCCCCCGGGGGGTATTCTGCTAGTATCGTTTGAATCACGGGTTGACAAATCATCCTGTTTTGCGGCGTATCTGGAAGTGATTTCGAACTCTGGTTTCCTGTATGAACTTCCCGACCAAAGATATCCCAGACTAATCATCAGAGGCATCATGCGGTCGATGGGTTCTTCAACCTGCTCCGGAGATGAGAAGGGATAGGTCTTTACCCTTCCCCTTAGATAACTCGCCATGACATAGACATTAGAGTTCTCACTGATTACATAGGACCCGGTAATTTCGGTTCCGGTAACATAGCCTTCACCAGAATTATTCTTAATGACTTCATAATCGCCATCGAAAATGCGACCGGTTGGCGTTCTTATAATCATGTCATCAATGTTTGTATAGTAAGCTGATAACTCCCACTGAAGCTGACCGTTCTGATATTCAAAGCCAACCTCGGTTGTTGTGAAATGTTCCGGCTTGAGGTTCCTGGTTGGTGTTTCGAATTCGTTCGTT
>CAZJRI010000156.1:0-2587 GCA_964548025.1 uncultured Pseudomonadales bacterium | reverse complement strand
CTCTGCGAAACTCCTGCGAACAGAGATAGTGCAGGTGTCGCTTTGTAGAATAGCCGGGCACTGCCAATAGCTGTATTCCAGTCGTCGTCTATTTTCATCGGAGAATTGGTCGAAATGTCCAGAACCTGGTCTGCATCCAATCCAATGGTGGTATGACGAAGTCCCAAAGAGACAAATAATTTGTCGTTGAGGTCGAAGTCTGCCTGGGTGAAGACATCAAAATTGTCATAGGTAGCGTCGTCTGCTACAGGGCCCTGTATTGGATTTGAGGATGAAAATGAAGTTACCTCATCCCTGTAATAGTCGACACCGGCTGTGATTCGAACCAGGCTGGTTGTCCTGTGTCCGGTAAAGCTGATTCCATAGGTGCTGGTTCGAAATCCCTGAACCTGTTCTGAGTTGTTAGATTTGATACGGTATCGTCGTTCTTTGTTAACCTGGTGTGATGTTGTCAGGCTGAAGGTATCAAATAATCCAACCTGGCTATTTTTTTCAAGCTTGAGATAGGTAAGTGCTCTATCCTGATTTAAATCACGCCTTAAATCGCTGCCGGTGCTAGTTCCTTCCCAGGATTTAGAGAATACCGTTTTGTGAGTTCTGGGCACTTCGTCCTGAGATAAATTCTGATGAAGTGCTGTCACTTCGATATCGTTTGCGAATAACTGCTTGAATTTCAGGCTGAAGTTTCGCTCTCCATAGCCGATGTTTTTCTGCCTGCCGATGTCATCTCCTCCATCGAGATCGCCAAATCGTTTCTTGCCGAAATCAAGGAGCCAGTGCCGGGTTGAGAGATTGGCTGAAATACCACTGGAGTGCTCTGCAGTGGAATAACGATAGCTGATATTACTCTTCTGATCTGGCATCGGGTCCTTTGTTAGCAGGTTGACCGTTCCGCCTATGGCATCTGTTCCGTACAAAGTTGATAAAGGACCCGATATAACTTCGACGGCATCAATGCTGTTTACATCAACAGTTGCCCAGTATTGATTGGGCCCCTCCCTGAATGTTGAGTTATTCAGTCGAACACCGTCGATAAGAAGCAGGTTTCGGAAACCGGTGAATCCTCTGATATAGGGAGAACCTTGTCCGAAGGCAGTTTCCTGAACCATGACTCCCGGAACATCTCTGAGTGATTGTGGCAGTGATCTATAGGAACGATTGAAGATATCCTGCTGCGTAATTCGAGTAATGCTATGGGGCAGCGGTTGTCCTGGTACATGAGATCGAATGCCGACGACGATGACCTCGTCGATAGATTGATCTTCGGTTGACAATGCGAAGGTCTGCTGCGTAATAGCGCTGACAAATAGCAAAATGCCAACAAGACTGGTGAGATTGAATTGCAATGGGCTTACTCGAAATTGGTGCTAACTTTTATAACAATTCTACTGTCCATTGCAAATGTAATTGTTTACTTACATTTTAGTTAAGAAATTCAAGTCGTTCAGCTTGTTAGTCCATTGTGAATGCTATAGATTCCTGAAATCTAAATGCGCAGTACCTTGGACAAGCCAGACCGTAAGTCGCGAGAAAAAGCAATAATAATCACAATAATGAATTGAAGGAACCATCGGGATTGAATCAGGCAAGTCACATCGCGGGTACGGACGTGCATACTGATTCCCGTCGAACGATTTCTAAATGGATGATCAGTATAATTTCGGATCATCAACAAATCCAACCAACCATGTATTCATGGGCTGCTCTGAAGAGTACCAGTCATCTTATTTGATGAGGAGATTTTCTAGTGTTTGCAAATCTAAGGCGCCATCTGTTCTTTAAATCAATCATTCTTACGACGACGATGATCATAGCTGGCGTAAGCATGGCTGCTCCGATGTTGATATCCCCTTCAGCACTGCAAGCCAACGCTTCAGCGACTATTGACGGCGGAGGGTTATCTGCAGACACCCAATATACGATTGAAGTCAAAGAGCCGGATGGCAAATTGTCATCGATTACAGTGATTTCGGATTCTGGGGGCAGTTTCTCCGCTGAATTCACACCAACCCTGGCAGGGGAGCACGGCTTATCACTATTAGACGCAACAGGCGAGACAATAGCTAACAGCACAACCATTGCTCTTTAATGAACTCAACTGGTTTAAAGATTGTTAGTTGTTGTCTGATCCTCCTGGCCGGATGTGTCAATGGTGGTCTGAAGTCAGTGACAGATGCGTCGTCTTTGCTCTATCTTGCAAATAAGAATGGCAAGCAGGATCTGTATCTTGTCACCGGAAGCGTTGAGAAACTTGTAAACGAACCGTCGCACAGTGCTTACCATCCTGCACTCTCTCCCGATGGCAGAGAAGTGCTCTATACAGCAAAAACCAGAACGACCATGAATATCTGGAAGGCTGATCTGACGAGCGGGATCGTCCAGCAGTTGACCGATCAATCTAGCGACCAGTTGCCGAAGTGGTCACCAGACGGAAAAAGGATCGCATTTCTAAGCGAGCGGGACGGCACTTCACATATCTACCTGATGGAATCAGACGGAACCAATCGGACCAGGTTGACCACGAAGAAATCAGCAGAATCTGAAATGGCATGGTCTCCGGATGGAAACACTATAGCCTTTCTAAGTC
>CAZJRI010000155.1:8366-12201 GCA_964548025.1 uncultured Pseudomonadales bacterium | reverse complement strand
ATTGACTGGGCAGCCCATCAGAATGCTGCTGTCATTCCATTCGGGGGCGGATCCAGTGTCTGCGGCGGTGTGGACCCTGATGTCGGTGGTTCCTTTGACGCGGTTTTGACGGTCGATCTGAGAAATCTCAATAAAGTTCTGGAAGTCGACAAGATTAGCCGATCAGCCCGAATCCAGGGTGGAATCCTCGGGCCGGATCTTGAATCCCAGCTAAAAACCGAGGACTACACGTTGCGCCACTTTCCTCAGTCCTTTGAATTCTCGACCCTTGGCGGCTGGATTGCGACCCGCTCAGGTGGTCACTATGCGACTCTCTATACCCACATAGACGACATGGTGCAGAATCTGAGAGTTGTATCACCAGCGGGTATTACGGAATCAAGAAGACTACCGGGTTCCGGTGCCGGACCAAGCCCCGATAGAATGATGATAGGTTCAGAGGGAACACTCGGTATCATCACTGAAGCCTGGATGCGCATTCAGGACCGACCTAAATTCAGGGCGTCGATACCCGTTTTTTTTGACGACTTCTACAGGGCAGCAGACGCTGTTCGCTCGCTATCTCAGTCCTGGCTGTTTCCTGCCAATTGTCGACTTATTGATGCCAATGAAGCAGGGGGAGCGACCGGCAACAATAAACAATCAATGCTGATCGTTGGATTCGAATCGGCAGATCACCCCGTTGACGCATGGATGACAAGAGCACTGGAACTTATGGCTGATTTTGGCGGGCAGTTTAACAGTGAGGTTCTGAAAAAAGAGGCCAGCAACAAGGAAGGCGCCGCAGGACAGTGGCGAAATGCTTTTATGAACGCACCCTATGGAAGAGCACAGGCAATTGCCTGCGGAGTTCTCGCGGATACATTCGAGACTTCCATCACCTGGGACAGATTTGAGAATTTTCACGCCGAAATAACGACCCACATGAGGAAAGTTCTAAAAGAAGTCAGCGGCCATGAGGGTCAGATAACCTGCCGATTTACTCATGCCTATCCGGACGGCGTCGCACCTTACTTCACCTGGTCAACACTCGGACATGTTGACAAGATGATTGATCAGTGGCGAGTCATCAAGTCTGAATCCATGAAAATTGTCGATAAATTAGGCGGGACCGTCACCCACCATCATGCTGTTGGCCGAGACCACAGACCAGGATATGAAAGCCAAATCGAACCGCTCTTTCTGTCTGCTTTTCAAGCAGCAAAGAGTCAGTTCGATCCTATGGGGGTCATGAATCCCGGCGTGTTGATTGACCCAATAGACAGGAAAGTCGGTCAGACAGGGGTTATGGGGTAGTTTCAGCTATAAACATCAGTCATTTTGTCGTGATTGATCCCCACCCCGTGAGTTAGTGACATGGATCAAGGTTTGGAACCCTATTATGCACTAAGGTCTTGGCTTAAATGCATCGGAGTCAATCACTATGAATAACGCCGTAGATCAAGACAAATTAAAAGAAAATATGATCGATAGCTACGAAACCGTCATGCAGGTTAGCTGGAATTTTGACTATGAGGGCGCAGTTGAAAAAGTCCAGGATCTTTACTCCAGAGCAAAGACAAATCAGTGGAATGCAGACGACCTGAATTGGGATACCGTTATTGATCCTTCAAATCCCATCATGAGTCGAGAGAATACCCAGTACTCACAAATGCCTTTCTTCAACCGTCTGTCTCAGACCCAGCAGGAGACATTTACCGCGCATTCAACCGCGCAGGCGCTCAGCCAGTTTCTGCATGGTGAACAGGGCGCAGTGATGACAGCAGCGACCGTAACTCATGCAGTACCCGACACAGTCGCTAAATATTATGCCGCGACACAAACCATAGACGAAGCTCGTCACGTAGAAGTCTATGACCGTTATATCAATAAGATTGCCATACATTATCCCATGTCGCCCTGGCTGAAGAAGCTGGTGGATGTCACTCTGCAGACCCAGGACTATCGCAAGGTAATGATCGGCATGAACATGATCATTGAAGGACTGGCACTGGGTGCATTTAACAACATGTATCGTCGAACTGATGAACCGCTGCTGAAATCAGTCACATTCAATGTGATGAGAGATGAATCTCGTCACGTTTCATTCGGCCACGTTTTTCTGGGTCCGCTGGTGAAGCAAATGCACCAGGATGACGTCGAGGAACTGGCGCAATTTGCCTTCGATGGCGTCTCAATTCTCCTTGAAGGTCAAAAGGAAGTTGGAGCCGGATTCCTGAAGGTACTTGAAGTCAGTGAAATTGACCCCGCTGATTTCGCTGCGGGCATCAAAGAAGCCGCAGATCAGGGATTAGGGATGGAATTACAACCAGGTCAGGTTCATTCGCTGAAAGATCTCATGCTACCAGCCCTGATGCGTGTCGGTCTGATCACACCCAGAACCCGGGAGTTATTTATTGATGCCGGAATTCCTGTCAACGAGGATCTTACCATTCTGAATGCAATGGAAGATTCCAAGTCAGATCTAAACGTACTTAACGAAGCCAAGTCGAGTTATTAGTCTGATTAAAATCAATTTTTGAGGAGATTTTAATCTCCCCCTTGTGAATCCTCTGGTTAGCCAACATACTACCCGTTCGGTTAACCAGTGGAGATTCTTGCTCCTTAATTTGTTCCATGAGTTTTTTCGATTCTGTCGCACCAACCATTCTTGAGAAATTACCCGAAGCACTGCTGATCATTACGGACCAGGGAGAACTGGTATACGTAAATGATGCTGTCGAAAACCTGACAGGATTTTCAGCGGATGAACTCGATGGGGAACATGTTTCGATCCTACTGCCTTCTTCAGCCCAACGCAGGCTTGATGTCGTAAGATGGCTGGGTCGCTGGGCAGAAAACCCGGATCCGTCCCAACTCAGGTACCTTAACCTCGACGGCATTACCAAATCAGGTGATGAAAAACGATATAGAGTTCGCGTATCAGCTTTCTCAGAAGGTGGGCAATCCTATTTCCTGGTCGTCATCAGAGATATTACGGAAGAACTTGAAGAATCCCGCAGGCTTCAACATGAAAGACTCGTAAGTGATCGAATTCTGGCGATCGGAGAGGACGGTATTCTAACCATAGATTCAAATCAGAGAATTCAATTCTGGAACAAAAAAGCAGAACAGATATTCGGGTATAGCGAAGAAGAAATTCTGGGTGAACCTATAGAATTACTGATACCTGAGGATTCAGGCGAATCCCATGCCGACCATGTCAGAAACTTTGCCGGTGGAGACAAACCTTCAAAACTCATGGGTCAGCGAAGTGAAATTCAGGGCAGACACAAAAATGGGGATGCCATTCCCCTTGAGATTTCCATCACGAAAACCCAGATCGAGAACAGCATGCTGCTGAGTGCTCAGATCAGGGACATTTCAGATCGGAAAGCGGCTGAAAGGGCGCTCCGTGAAAGCGAACTGAGATTTCGTGTGTTGTTCGAAAACGCATTCGAGGCAATGGTTCTCATGACCGTGGACGGCCTGGTTCTTGAAATCAATAACGCCGCCCTGGATCTGCTACCGGCAGGTACGCGCACACCGGGTCAGGATAAAGACCAGAGTAATTTCTGGGATCTAAATTGGTGGGGTTCAGCCAGCAATGCAGATATTGAATCAAACAGACAACAACTTAAAAAAGACGTTGCCAGCGCCTGTGCTGGTGAAACAATACGATCCCGGGGGGAACTTCACGGTGAACATGGTTCCAGGGATATCGATTTTTCACTGATACCACTCAAAGGAGAAGATGGCACTCCCCTCTTTATTCTGGCAGAGGGTAGGGATCTGACAGCATTGGATGAGTCGCGGTAGATGCCAAAGATAACTTACGTTGAACACAATGGTACCC
>CAZJRI010000155.1:1980-8356 GCA_964548025.1 uncultured Pseudomonadales bacterium | reverse complement strand
GGAAGGAACCTCGTTAATGCAGGCAGCAATCTCAAATATGGTGCCAGGTATCGAGGGGGACTGCGGGGGGCTATGCGCATGCGCCACATGCCACGTCTACATTTCAACAGACTGGCGGGATCTCTGTGGTGAGATGGATGAACTCGAGAATAATATTCTCGACTTCGGCTACGAAGTCAACGAAGACAGCAGGCTCTCTTGCCAGATAAAAGTTACCGAAGAGATGGATGGTATGACGGTCTTGCTGCCTAGTCGGCAGTATTAGGGGATCGACTCGTCCTGGCAGGGCAGATGCACGTGACCAGCCGCACTTGGCCAGCCGCACTTAGCCGGCCGCACCTCGCCGGTCGCACCTGGCCGGCTGCACCTGGCCGGTCGCACCTGGCCGGCCGCACCTGGCCGGCCGCTCTTAACCACAAACTTATAGGTATGGTATCCTGATTGACCATACTTCATTCAGGAGCTTTGTCGTGCAACCGATCAAATATGTAGAAGCCTTAAACGAATACTATGGATCCATGGGCAATCCACCCTATCGATGGACCGTCAATGAAACAGCACCATTACATCAACCCCAAAAAATCCTGTCTGAATCCAGAGTAAGTTTTCTAACTTCTGGGGGCATCTCCCAGTGTGCCATGCCAGCTTTTAATCCGGATGCTCGAAACGACCATCGTCTGGATGCAGTTGAAAACGACACCAGCAGTGAGGATTTTCAAATCCATGACAGCTACTACGATCATTCGGATGCAGAATCAGATATCAACTGTGTTTTCCCGATTGACCGACTGAGAGAAATGGAAGCAGCGGGAGAAATTGGTGAGATAGCACCAAGACTCTGGAGTGGATTTATGGGTCGAATCTATAACCGGAC
This sequence comes from uncultured Pseudomonadales bacterium, assembly GCA_964548025.1. Taxonomy (GTDB): domain Bacteria; phylum Pseudomonadota; class Gammaproteobacteria; order Pseudomonadales; family Azotimanducaceae; genus JAHRVQ01. Next base: position 7,482 of record CAZJRI010000155.1, on the reverse strand, counting down.
AAAGTTACTTGAAGAATCAGCGCCCAGGTTCATCAAGGAACTGCAGAATGATGAGGTAGATATCCTCGTCACCGGCCCTGCCTGACCTCTCGATCACCAGACAGTTGGTCTGGTATGCAGAGCTGTAGAAGAAGCGGGAATTGCAACAGTCTGTGTTGCTACGGGTCGCGACCTGATTGACCAGGTCAAGCCGCCGAGATCAATATTTGTCAATCACCCAATGGGTAACAATTTCGGCAAGCCATTTGACAAGGATATGCAATTCGACATTTTAAGAAAGGCACTGGCACTTGTTTACGAAGCTGAGCAGGGGGGGATTCTGATCGACTACCCGGAAGACTGGCCGGAACCATTTGAGTATTTCAGGTCAATTGCAAATGGCTGAAGACACAAAAAAGCGAGTCGATACAGTACGCCTGCAAAACCTATCCAGGGCGTTCATTAATTCAGCAAGTCTGTTTGCCGCGATTGATCTGGAGTTATTCACCGCAGTTCATAACGGCAACGACACGATCGAAAAATTTGCAGCGCAGAGTGGCATCAGTGAAATTAATGCCGAACGACTCATGACAATGTGTGCAACTGCCGGACTCATTGAGTGGCGGGATGATCGGTACGTGAACGCGGACGACGTTGAGCGTTTTCTGGTGAAAGGTGAAAAAAACTATGCCGGACCCTGGCTCCAATTCACCCGACGGGACTGGGATAGCTGGGGAAAAATAACCGAGAAGCTAAGAAACCAGACGCCCCCTACTGTTATTGGCAGTTATATTAAAATGACCGTAGACGCAGCTCGTCGTTACCATGAGGCGACTTCAAGTGTTGGATTTGGTTCCGGCAGAAGATTCGTCAGGCAGGTAGCACTTTCCAGCAGGCATAAGATGCTCGACATTGGCGGTGGCTCAGGCGCTTACTCAATAGTCGCCGTTCAAAACAATCCCGGATTGAAAGCCGTTGTACTCGACCTGCCTCCTGTTGTTGAAGTAACAAAAGAATTTATTGAAAAAAACGAAGTAACTGACAAAGTCAGCACCCTGGGTGGCGACTTCACTCAGGTTGAGTTCCCCAACGACTGCGATGTGGCAGTTATGGCCAGCAATCTGCCGCAGTATAGCCGCGACATTATTCAGCAGGTAGTACAGAAAACTTATGACGCTCTTCTACCATCGGGCGAGATGCACCTGATAGGCGAAATGCTGGATGATGATCGTAAAGGACCGCTGGATGCTGCCCTCTGGGGGCTGTATGAGGTGCTCTCAAACAGCACTGGCATCACTCATAGTCGCTCCGATTGCGTAGGCTATTTTGAAACAGCGGGATTCACAGATATCACGGTAAATGAATTTATTCCTGGTGTTCTTGTACGAGTAACAGGAAGGAAATGAACATGGAAGATGCCGTAATACGACGCATATTGAACGAATCAAAAACCATCGCTATGGTGGGATTGTCTGGCAACTGGTTCCGACCAAGTTATTTCGCCGCCAAGTACCTGATCGAACACGGTTTCACGGTAATACCCGTCAACCCGAATTATGAAGAAATTCTCGATCAAAAATGTTATCCCGATCTCGCCTCAATCCCACAGAAAGTAGACGTTGTCGACCTATTCCAAAGAGCTGAGGAAGTACCGAATTTTGTCCAACCAGCAATTGATATTGGTGCGAAGGTACTCTGGCTGCAACTTGGCATCATCAATGAGCAGGCTGCCGCTGATGCTGAAGGTGCGGGACTCACTGTAGTGATGGACCGTTGTATGAAAATTGAATACGCAAGACTATTCGGTGGTTTGAACTGGGCGGGCGTGAATACCGGCATCATTTCCGCAAAACGTCCCAGACAACTTCCCTAGGAGCCTTCCCATGGCAGATCACGAATTCGGATTCGAAACACGCTGTCTTCATGCCGGACAGATACCAGACCCCGCTACCGGCTCAAGGGCAACCCCTTTATATCAAACCGCCGCCTATGTATTTGACGATACGGATCACGCGGCCAGTCTGTTCAACGTTCAGACATTCGGAAACGTCTATAGTCGGATGTCGAATCCTACAACAGCAGTCTTTGAAGAACGCATGGCATCTCTGGAAGGAGGTCGTGCAGCCCTCGCAGTTGGATCAGGACTTGCAGCGCAGATGACAGCTTTGCTTACCCTCCTGGCAGAAGGCGATGAACTGGTATCAGCCAGTACACTATATGGCGGGAGTTATTCCCAGTTCGATGTGACTTTCAGACGCATGGGAATCAATACAATCTTCGTTGATCCTGATGACCCGGAGAACTTTCGAAAAGCTATTACCGAGAAGACAAAGGTCGTCTATATTGAAACCATCGGGAATCCTTCCAACAACCTGATTGATATTGAAGCAGTTGCCGAGATAGCGCACGAGGTTGGCATACCTCTGATGGTTGATAATACCTTTGCGACGCCATTTCTCTGCAAACCATTTGAGCATGGCGCAGATATCGTCGTGCACTCAGCCACAAAATTCATCTGCGGTCATGGCACTTCCATCGGGGGCGTCATTATCGAATCCGGCAAATTCCCCTGGGACAACGGAAAGTTCCCTGAGATGACTGATCCGTCAAAAGGCTATCACGGGATCAGGTTTTATGAGACATTCGGTGACTTCGGTTTTATCACCAAATGTCGACTCGAGACGCTGAGAACTCTTGGCCCGAGCCTAAGCCCCTTTAATTCATTTCTCTTCCTCCAGGGATTGGAAACACTGCATATCAGAATGGAACGCCATATTGAAAACGCCGTGAAGGTCGCAGAATATCTGGATCAACACGAAGCTATTTCGTGGGTTAAATACGCAGGATTGAAGGATAACCCCTACCATGAGCTTGCGATGAAATACCTGCCAAGAGGCGCAGGTGCGATTCTCACATTCGGCATAAAAGGCGGACAGGCTGCCGGTGTGAAATTTATCGAGAGTGCCCAGTTTCTGAGCCACCTGGCTAATGTTGGCGATGCAAAAACACTGATCATTCATCCGGCATCTACAACTCATCGGCAACTAAACGACGAAGAACAGCAGGCAGCCGGTGTTACGCCTGATATGGTGCGAATTTCGGTAGGGCTGGAATCAATTGACGATATCCTCTGGGATATCGAGCAAGCCCTGAAATCATCTCAGGCGTGACAGGCAGGTATCCGGGCTAGCCGATTTCCAATCCGTTCAGTGAACCCTCACTTCGCCACTCCCTTAAAAGCTCAAAGAATGCTTCTGATCCAGCACCGTAGTTCGCATTCTGCAGTGCTCTCTCGGCAGGTTTACCCTCATTGTTGTAATAGCCGGGTGTACAATCCGCCAGGAATTTTTCATTCGATCTTGCGAGCTTGATAATTGTCTGCACCCACTCTTCTTCAGCTTCTTCGCTGGCTTCTACGACCCGGTGATTGCCCTCCATGCAATGTTTTATGACATAGGCGATATGTTTGCTCTGTTCACTAAGACCATGAGGATAGTTCGCCGTAAATCCGGTCTGTGAGTGCCCCATCATAAAACAGTTGGGGAAACCATGACTCTGCATACCATGCAACGTACGAACTCCATCCGCCCAACGTTCGGTCAATGTCACACCATCCTTACCATAAATCTCGCAGCCGCTCCTTCTGGAATATTCAGTACCGACTTCAAACCCTGTCGCGAATATCAGGCAATCGACTTCATATTCCTTGCCGTCGACGACTACACCGTTTTCGGTAATCCTGTCCACACCTTTACCATCAGTATCTACCAATTCAACGTTTGGCAGATTGAAGGTTGGCAGGTAATCGTCATGAAAACAGGGGCGTTTGCAGAATTGTCGGTAATAGGGTTTCAGATGTTCCGCTGTCTCTTCATCTTCAACCACCTTATCGACCCGACTTCTGATCTGCTCCATTTTCTGAAAGTCTGCCAATTCCATCTTCTCGGAAAGCGACGCGGGGGAAAGATCCGGCTCGTCTTCATTCTTAACCATAAACAGGAGATTTCGAATGATCTCTGTCCAACCGTCATTCACAAGATCTTCATCCTGGATGCCACCCGAAACAAGAATATTGAAATTGTCCATTCTATCCTGGTGCCATCCCGGCTGAAGCTTTGCGGCCCAGTCCGGATCGGTGGCATGATCATTCCGCTCATCGATGGACGAAGGCGTACGTTGGAAAACGTATAACTGTTTTGCGCCCTTACCGAGATGGGGCACACATTGAACTGCTGTGGCACCAGTACCGATCACACCCACGCGCTTGTCTTTAAGACCGGTCAATCCACCTGAAGCATCACCCCCGGTATAACCATAGTCCCAGCGAGCCGTATGAAACGTATGTCCCTTGAATGAATCAATGCCGGATATCCCTGGTAGTTTAGGCCGGTTCAAGGGTCCATTCGACATCGCAACGAAACGAGCTTTCATTGCATCGCCCTGGTTCGTTTTAAGAATCCATCTGTCGAGAGAGTCATCCCAGCGCATCTCTGTCACTTCAGTCTGGAAGAGCGCATCATCATAAAGATCGTACTTGCGGGCGAGATTCTGACTGTACTCAAGGATATCTGCTCCATCGATATACTTCTTGGACGGCATAAAGTCTATTTCTTCAAGGAGGGGCAGGTAGACATAAGATTCAATATCACAAGCTGCACCCGGGTACCTGTTCCAATACCATGTACCACCAAAATCGCCTGCTTTCTCTATTATGCGGATATTCTTAAATCCCGCCTCTCTCATCCGGGCACCTGCAAGCAGGCCACCAAATCCACCGCCGATGACGACAATATCGATCTCGTCAGTAAGGGGCTCTCTATTAATCTCGTGCTTGAGATAGGGATCATCAATATAGTGAGCAAAGTCACCTTTTACCTCTACATACTGCTCATTGCCGTCTTCCCTGATTCGTTTGACTCGTTCAATACTGTATTTCTGTCTAAGTTCATCAGGATCGAATCCCAGATCAATCGGGTTTTTGCTTTGCGACATCTTCCTTCACCCTCCAAGGTGCGTTTGTTGTAATTTTTGTTTGTTGTTTTTGTTTGTTGTTTTTGTTTGTTTTCTGGATTCAGGTTGCTTCCGATTCAACAGAATGGCGCTCCGCCTCAATCTCGTCGATTATCCTGTATTCACCAAAATCTGGCGCTTCCATTTCTTTATAAAACTGGCGGGGATGCCAGGGATATAGATTGGGTTTTCCGGTCTTGTCTATATACCAGCTATCACAGCCACCTGTTGCCCAAACCGTGTTTACCACCGCTTTCGATACTTCCTCATTGTATGAATCATAAGCCTCCTGCTTTACGACAAATCCGGCTGCTTTTTCACTCTTCATTTTATCCAGACACTGGATCAGGTAGCCTAACTGTACTTCGGTTATCGATATCAAAGACAGATTGCCAACAGGTCCTGTCGGGCCTTCCAACATCCAGAAGTTCGGAAATCCCGGGATCGCCATTGCACGATGTGCGCGTGGCGCACCATCCCAGAATTCGCTCAGTTCTCTGCCATGTTCACCAT
>CAZJRI010000155.1:0-1970 GCA_964548025.1 uncultured Pseudomonadales bacterium | reverse complement strand
CACGCGGGTAGGCAGGATAAATTCAGAGACCTTAAATCCAGTCGCACAAATCAAAACATCCAGTTCGTGCAACCTGCCATCGCTGGTTCTTATACCGCCGGGCTCAATCGCTTCGATAGCTTCGGTTACCAGCTCAGCATTATCGCGACTGATTGCCGGATAAAAGTCAGAGCACAGTATCAGTCTTTTGCACGTAGCCTGATAGTCGGGCGTTAGCTTTTCCCTCAGTTCAGGATCGCTAACATTATCAGCAAGGTTCTTAAGACAGACCGCTTTAATCTGGTTTTGCTTTGAGACATTCCCCACAGTCGCATCAGCAAACGTACCCAGCATCAGTCTCTTATAGTTATTGGCAATAAACTGCTGAACCCATGGAAACATTCTGACAAATTTCTTCCAACCCGCAGAATACTCCTTCTGCATAAGCGGCGTCATCCAGTGAGGTGTGCGCTGAAATACGGACATGAATCCAACTTTCTGCGTGATCTCACCCACGATCTGCGCTGAAGTTGATCCTGTTCCTATTATTCCGACCTTTTTCCCTTCCAGTTGGACGGAATCATCCCACTGCGCCGTATGGAACATGTCACCTTCAAAGGAATCCAGCCCGGCAATATCGGGAAAGGCGGCGTGATGCAATATGCCCGTCGCGGATATAACGAAGTCAAATATTTGTTCCGGATGACCCTCTGCTCTCAATCGCCACTTCGGACCGAGATAAGTCAGTTCTGTAACCGGGCTATTGAAGTTGATAACCCTTTTCACATCGTACTTTTCCGCCACATGTTCAACATATTTCAGAATTTCCGGCCCATAGGCAAATCTATGGGACCAGTCCGGATTAGGTTCGAAAGAATAGGAATACCAATAGGAAGGCACATCACAGGAGAGTCCTGGGTATCTGTTGTCTCGCCAGGTTCCACCCAGCCGATCTCCCTTCTCGTAGACCGTAAGGTCTGTATACCCGGCATTTCGAAGTGCGATAACGGCGCCAATACCCGAAATACCGGCACCGACGATAGCAATTCGGGGTAAACGTCCCTCTTTTGCCCAACACGACTTTAAATCTTCATCCACACTCATTTTTACCTCGCGATTATTCTTATATTTAATATAGGTAAAGACAGGAGAGGCCCGGACAAACCTGATCGCCCCTCAGCTCTCAAGTAAAACAATCCAGGCCTCAAAGAGGTCCGATTCAGGGTCTCTTGATTTGACAGCCATAGCTTGCTCTACACCATGCCTTACGACATTGATTTGGATCACTGTCACAACATAAATTATCTACTACAATGGAACCTGATCTTGGAGATTGCCTTCCCGGCCCAAATGTATCAAGGATCTACGGACTTTGCCCGTATTATGATGCCTGGCCGAAATACCCTGATAAGAATCAAATAGGATGAAAGAGTGCCCATGTACAACAAAATACTGATACCGCTTGATTTTCATGGAGACAATTCAGAAATTATCGAAAAGGCGCAAGCAATAGCAAAGACCAATGATGCCGAGATGTTCCTGATCCACGTTAACGAAACCCTGGCAGTTGCCTATGCTGTGGATGGATTGAGCTGGAACGATCAGATTGTCAATCTTGATGCCAGCATAAGAAAGGAAGCACAAAAAAGAATGTCCGAGATCGCAAGCTCACTCTCAATACCGGAAGAGAATTGTTTTAACAGGGATGGCAGGCCTGCCGCTGAGATTCATGAATTGGCAAAGGAGAAGGATATAGACCTGATTATGTTATTTTACTTCAGGCAGTTAATCCTTTAGTCAAGCTAAAACAAATAAACGAGGCTATCGATACAGCAATTAACTTTGATGCTGACTCTGTGATTAGTGTTACACCTGTTGATACAACTTCTCATCCATATAATTTGAGAACTATAAGTGATGATGGTTTTGCTAAATTCTGGATAGATGATTTGCACTATGAGTTTTTAAATGGAATAAGACCAAGATTCTAT
>CAZJRI010000154.1:7857-12227 GCA_964548025.1 uncultured Pseudomonadales bacterium | reverse complement strand
CGGTATTTGTCGGGGCTGCCAGCGAGTGGATTCCTGACGTTGCCGAGGCGATGTCCAAAGTGCGACCCGGTGCATGGGATGACAATGGGGCAGGCTATGGGCCTCAGATCAGCCCGGCAGCCAGAGAGAGAATTCTAGGCTATATCGAAAAAGGAAAAGCAGAAGGCGCAAATTGCGTTCTGGACGGAAGTGATTGTTCCGTGGATGGGCTGCCTGATGGCAATTGGGTCGGCCCAACGTTGTTCAGTGATGCCACGACAGAAATGAGCATCTATACGGACGAAATATTTGGCCCTGTTCTGGTTGGGCTTAATGCCGACAGTCTCGATGAGGCGATAGAGATGATTAACAACAATCCCTATGGCAATGGTACTTCCATCTTTACGTCATCCGGGGGTGCGGCGCGCAAATTCCAGAGCGAGATTGAGGTTGGCCAGGTCGGGATCAATATTCCCATACCAGTACCTCTGCCGTTTTTCTCTTTCACCGGCTGGAAGAATTCTTTTTATGGCGATCAGCACGCGTACGGTAAACAAGCCGTTCGGTTCTACACAGAGACGAAGACAATTACCGCAAGATGGTTTGCAAGTGATGCAGTGGCATCGGCCAATATGACCATTGCACTTAAGTGATCCGGGATCTCACGGGCCAGGATGAATTTCGATCTAAATGATGATCAGTTGGCGTTCAGGGAAGCCGCAAGGTTGTTCTCCGATAGAGAACTTGAACCTAATGCTGCCGATTGGGACACCCACAAAACATTTCCGAAAGATGTTATCGCAAAAGCAGGCGGTCTGGGTTTTTGTGGATTGTACTGCCCTGAAGAAATAGGCGGACTGGGGCTAAGCCGACTTGATTCGAGCATTGTCCTTGAGCAACTGGCGATGGGCTGCACATCGACAACTGCGTTTATTTCCATTCACAACATGGCGACGTGGATGATAGCGGAGTTTGGCGACGAGTTTCTCATTGATCGATATTGTCCTTCACTTATTGCTGGTACTTCATTGGCAAGTTATTGCCTGACAGAATCTGGAGCCGGATCTGATGCTTCATCTCTTCGCACCAGCGCTGTGCTGTCGGGCGAGAACTATGTTGTCAATGGTAGCAAGATGTTCATATCCGGCGCAGGCGAAACCGATGTGCTGGTTACCATGGTGAGAACGGGAGAGGCAGGAGCCAGGGGGATTACCGCACTGGTTATTCCGGCTGATTCGGCTGGTATCAGCTATGGAGCAAATCTTGAAAAAATGGGCTGGCATAGTCAACCGACCAGAGAAATCAGTTTTGACAGTGTTGAAGTGCCGGTTGGCAATCGACTCGGTAATGAAGGAGATGGGTTCAAAATTGCCATGAAGGGGCTGGATGGAGGGCGTATTAATATTGCGGCATGTTCCATTGGCACTGCCCAGGCAGCAGCAAACAGAGCCCGGCAGTATATGCTGGAGCGTGAACAGTTCGGAGAAGCAATTGGTAATTTTCAGGCCCTGCAATTCAAACTGGCAGATATGGTAACGGAATTGGTTGCCGCTCGTCAGTTGATCCGGCTGGCAGCATTTAAGGTTGATAGTCAACACGCTGAAGCGGCAGTTTATTCAGCGATGGCCAAGCGCTTTGCAACAGATGTTGGTTTCAATATCTGTAATCAGGCGCTGCAGGTGCACGGTGGATACGGTTATATGCAGGAATTTCCGTTAGAGCGGAATTTAAGGGATACGCGAGTTCACCAGATTCTGGAAGGCACGAACGAAATCATGCGACTGATAATCTCACGTCGTTTGTTATCCTTGCCTGATATCGAAGTGATGCAATAGAAGTGATGCAATAGAAGTGGTGCAATATAAGTGGTGCAATATAAGTGGTGCTATAAAAGCTAGTAGATAAATATGAGAGGAAGATCATGACAGACAAATTGCTGTTCGAAATGAGAGATCATACGGCACTCGTTACGATTAATAATCCCGCGGCTAATACCTGGGATGAGGATAATCTTACAGCGCTCGGGGATCTGGTAGGCGATCTTAACCAGAACGATGACTGTTATAGCCTTGTGGTAACAGGCGCGGGGGATAAGTTCTTTTCAGCCGGTGCAGATCTGAATATGTTTGCATCCGGAGATCGACAGGTTGCACGAAAATTGGCTGAGTGCTTTGGTGAGGCACTTGAAGCATTGAGTAGTTTCAGAGGTGTCTCAATTGCTGCGATCAACGGATATGCAATGGGTGGTGGATTGGAATGTGCACTGGCATGCGATATCAGAATAGTTGAGGAGCAGGCCCAACTGGCCTTGCCGGAGGCCACTGTCGGGTTGTTGCCTTGTGGATTGGGCACGCAGCATCTTTCCTGGCTTGTTGGTGAAGGCTGGGCAAAGCGAATGATACTCTGTGGTGAAAGAGTCGATGCGAAAACTGCTCAAAGAATAGGATTGGTGGAAGAAGTCGTCGGCAAGGGTGAGAGCCTGGATAAAGCCCTTGAGCTGGCCTCAAAGGTTGAAAATCAGAGCCCGGTAAGTGTTGCTGCGTGCAAGAAACTCATCATGTCTGCGCGTTCCGGCTCGATTACCGAAGCATATCCTTCTGAACGAGATGCATTCGTTTCCTTATTTGATACCCAGGATCAGAAAGAAGGAGTCAATGCCTTTCTTGAAAAAAGAAAACCTGCTTGGAAAAACGCTTAACTCGAGAGTAGATTAATAAGATGTCTGATGAAGTTCTGTTCGAAACGCTAAATCTGAATGGCGGAAAACTAATGGGTGTCGCCACGCTTAACGCTGAGAAGACGCTGAATAGCATGACACTCGAAATGATCAACATGCTCAGAAATCAGTTGGCACTGTGGGAGGCTGACGATGATATTTCCATCGTCATGTTTCAAAGTGCAGGTGACAGGGCATTTTCAGCCGGGGGAGATATCCAGAACCTGTACCACGACATGGTCGCAAACAGAGGAGGGGTTTCGCCTTATTGCGATGATTTTTTTGAGAGTGAGTATCGACTCGACTACCAGATCCATCAATATTCGAAACCAACCCTGGCCTGGGGGCATGGCATTGTGATGGGGGGCGGACTGGGCGTTGTATCTGCCTGTAGTCATAGAATAGGTACCGAAAAGACGAGGATTGCAATGCCTGAGATTACGATCGGGTTGATTCCTGATGCCGGTGCAACCTGGTCCTTCAGCCGGATGGAGGAACACTGGGCTTATTTTCTGGCCTGGACAGGCGCGAATATCAATGGTCAGGATGCAAAACGAATTAAGCTAATCGACTATTTGATCAATTTTGAGATGAAGACAGATTTTGTCGACCAGCTTTGTCAGACCAAGTGGTCTGACGATGTCGGTGCCACACTGGAAAATGTGATTGAAGAATTCGAGAAAAGAAGTTCTGGATTTCCCCAGTGCCAGTTGGAAATCCACGATGATCGTATTCGTGAAATGATGTCGAAGGTTCTAGCAAACGCTAATCCCGTTGCCACATTTCATGAAGCCTGCACCAGGCTCGAAGGTGATCCCTGGCTCGAAAAGGCCGCGGCAACATTTACTAAAGGTTCACCGGTAATTGCACAGATTGTCTATGAGCAGTTTCATAGAGCTAAATCAATGACGAAAAAGGAGATGTTTCAAATGGAACTGACCCTGGCCGTACAATGTAGCCGTCATCCGGATTTTGCAGAAGGTGTTCGCGCACTGCTTATCGAGAAAGATAATAATCCCGCCTGGCATCAGTCAGTTATGGGTGAAGTACCAGAAGCGTGGATTGAAGAGCACTTTAAGGAACCCTGGGATTCTCATCCCATGGCAGACCTGGTTGAATAAATTGGTAATGGGGCAATCAAGGAGAATTTCAGGATGGCGAAGATAGGATTTATCGGGCTCGGGAACATGGGGGGACCCATGGTCAGCAACCTCCTCAAAGCGGGTCACCAGATTAAGGCATTTGATATCGTTCAGGAACTTATGGACAAGGCCACATCGGAAGGGGCTCTGCCTTGCAACGAGGGTGTTGATGCGGCCACAGATGTGGAAGTGCTGATTTCGATGTTACCTGCGTCGGCGCACGTCGAGAACCTATATCTCGGCGAATCGGGGATTCTAGACCATATCTCAGCAGATACGCTGGTCATCGATTGCAGTACGATTGCCCCGGCAAGTTCGATCAAGGTTTCAGAGGCTGCTGCCGAAAGAAATATAAAAATGCTCGATGCGCCTGTATCCGGCGGTGTTGGCGGGGCTGTTGGCGGTACCCTGACATTTATCGTCGGCGGTTCAACTGAGGCACTCGACTCAGCGAGACCGATTCTGGAAGTAATGGGGAAAAACATCTTCCACGCGGGTGATACCGGGGCGGGGCAAGTGGCAAAAATCTGCAA
>CAZJRI010000154.1:0-7839 GCA_964548025.1 uncultured Pseudomonadales bacterium | reverse complement strand
CGGGGACCGCAGAAGCATTGCAACTGGGTGTCGATAATGGCCTTGATCCGGCAACCCTGTCTGAAATCATGCGTAAAAGTTCAGGGGGTAACTGGGCACTTGAGGTTTATAACCCCTACCCGGGAGTGATGGAGGGAGTACCAGCCTCCAATGAATACGAGGGTGGATTTCTGGTCGATCTGATGATCAAGGATCTCGGTCTCGCAATGGAAGCCGCATTGGATAAAGGCGCATCAACCCCAATGGGATCCCTGGCACGAAACCTCTATGTCAGTCATGGTCAGAAGGGCAATGGACGTAAAGATTTCTCAAGCATTCAGAAGATGTTCAACCGTAGTAGCTCCCCCCCGGAAAAGTGAACCATGCTCGACATTGCACTGCCTGAATCCCGCAGGGAAGCAATCCTCAGAAATTTCCCCGAATCCGGCAGTCAATGGATAGCTGAGTTTCCAGACAAAATTGACAGGTGTAGAACGCTTTGGCATCTGACCCTGCTGGAGTCGGTAACAATCGGCTGGCCAACCAATATGATCTATTTTGCAGAGAATGATCGTGGTGCGAATCGGGTACTGAAAATAGGCCACCCACACACGTAATTGGGCACAGAAATCACGACGCTTAAGCTCTATGACGGCAAGTCTGCCGTCAGACTGGTTGATTCGGATGAAACGGTTGGCGTTTTGCTACTCGAACGTATTACGCCAGGGACCACTCTGCGTGAGGTTGCAAGTGATGAAGCGAACATAGCATCAGCTGTTAATCTTATGCAGAAGCTGCCAAGAAAGTTACCTGCTGAGGAAATGAGATCATCGAAGCTTCCTGAGTATCGTCAGTGGATTGAGAGAGCCTTTGCCGAGTTTCGGGAAAAGAACCCGCAGCAGTCTGAATTTCTGACCTATATTGTAGCCGCAGAGCGGGCGTTTCAGCAGATTTGTTCGAAATCGGATGATAACTATTTGTTGCATGGCGATCTCCATCACGAGAACATTTTACTGGATGAGAAAGATGGCTGGCTTGCGATTGATCCGAAAGGCGTATTTGGTCCCAGAATAATGGAGTGCGGCAGGTTCCTGCACAACTTCATGCAAGACGAAATAACAGTCATTTCAAGTGTAAGTGAAGCGAAAATTGACGATCTTTGCGCTGTTCTTGAGAGAAGATATCGCTTGCTGTCCGGGGTCCTGGGTTTTGAGGTAAGCGATCTGGCCCTGGTGACATTGATCGACGCGACACTAGGCACCTGTTGGACAATAAACAGCCGGGAGGCAGCGGAAAATGGCTTGCAGGTAGTGAAGGCAACCTATCAGTTGTCGAACCGGCTCAACGATCTTTCAGAAGGCTAGTGTCAGATAGTTAGTGCAGGAGGCCTTTCGCCGCTGATACTTCATCTTCGAGATCATCATTTTCAGCGAGTACCACGTCTACAGAGATACCGAGATTTTCAAAAGCAGGAATCTCGGCCCAGTCAAGCGCAGCATAGGGATGATCTGTTCCTGCAAGAGACTGAAGTTTGGCGACCATGACAACGTCGGTATAGTCAACTGACTCGGTAGATCTGTGGAATTCACGATATTCAACAGGAATCTTGAGTAGTTCATCAGGAAAGTCCCAGGCCTCGAGTATCATACAACCGAGTTCCGGGTGCAGTTTATCCATTACGTCCATGATGAGGGCTTCGTCCCATTCATGGTTGTCAGCCCAGACCAGAATTGGCAATTTGCCAATCTCGTGAACCAGACCGGCGAGGGTTGCCTGATCAGGACGCAGGCTCGTAAAGTGCTGGCAAAGAACGTGACTCAATCCCGCAACCTCGGTTGAGTGCTCCCAGGTCATTCGCATCTGGTTATCTACCGCATCTGATGTGGCTTGAAAAAGTTGTTCCATGGCGATGCCGATTGCGAGATTGCTCGTATATGCAATCCCCATACGACTTACTGCCATTTTTAGGTCTTCAACGGTTTGAACACCTCTTACGAGAGGACTGTTGGCTACTTTAATGATCCTGGCTGTAAGGGCTGCATCTGTTCCGATCACACCGGCAATACTTCCCGCATCTGAATTTGGATCTTCTGCCACTGTTCGTAATCGCAGAGCGACTTCGGGCATCGTGGGCAGAACCAGCTCGTCATTATTAATAGCAGTGAGTATTTCAGTTCGGATACCATCGATGGAATCTGACATAAGGCGATGAACTCAATAAAACTATCTGATTCATTAGGTATAGTTCAATGACTTCAATGTTCAAGAAGGTTGGTCTGAAGATTATGACCTTAGACGTTAATTATGATACAAATCAGAGACGCTGACGTCCGAACCATCAGCAAGATGGTAAATAAGATCTTCTGAGGCCTTGGTTTCAATAATGGCGAGAAATTCCTGATCACAGCTCGCGACGATGGTACCCACGGGATGTTGATCGCTTCTGATGATTTTATCGCCCTCAGATACATTGTGACTGGCAGACCCACTGTGAAGGCGTTTCGTTAACTCTCCCCTGTATTGCATACGTGCAACTATTTCCTGCCCCAGATAGCAGCCTTTTTCAAAGCTGATTCCATCGAAAGCATGCATATTGAATGACTGGGGCAAGTAAGAATCAGTTGAATCTTCATCCAACCAGGCGAGGCCAGCTCTGATTTCTGCTGAGAGCCAGGGTTTGATATCTTCAGTAGCTGCTTTCGATTCGGTACTCCAGATTTCGAAACGCGAAGCCTCATCCTCGACCCGAACTACGAGGTCATTCTCAAGGGCGACAAATGTATTTAACTCCTGTGGGAAATTGACACCAGTCGTTGTGGTCCCGTAGCAGTGATAGTGATGAGTTAAGTCTGTCATCTCTGCTTTCGAGAAAACGATATACTTCTTGAGGAAATCCAGAGTTGGTTCCACGAGACTTGCTGACATTCGAAGCAGGAAACCTTCGTCTATTGGAATCGCTCGAAAATTTGAAACCATGCGCCCCTTGATATTACAGATCGCACCGGGCCTGGATTGATTCTCCTTGAGGTCCAGCAGATCACAAGTCGTATACCCCTGCAGAAAATCGAGGGCATCCTTGCCTGTCACGGACATGAAGCCAAAGTGGTCGAGAGAGAAGAGTTTTGTCATCTGTGCATCTTACCTGTTGTGACCGCATAAGAGTTATAATTTTATATACTATCTTATTTTGGGTTGGCACCAGTGTCTGAGCAAGTGAAACTCAATCGCCTGAGATGGCGAAGCAGGCGTGGGATGCTTGAGCTGGATTTATTGCTGTTACCTTTTTTTGACGAGGTCTATCTGACCTTGCCTGCACACCAGCAGCAAGCCTTCGAAAAATTGTTGGATGAAGATGATCCCGATCTGTTGCAATGGTTCAGTCAGAAAGGAACGCCTGAGGACCCGGAGTTGGCTGAATTGGTTGCGATGATTCTTAAAAGAGTTCAACCATGACCATAAGGCAGGTATTGGTTGGACCAGCTTGAGATTGAGTGCAAGCCCTCGTGGCAGCATTTCCTGATTCTAGTGGCCGTGCATGGGCTGTCATTGATTGGTTTGATGATGTCGGCATTGTCAGTAACCCTGCAACTCGCATTGACCCTTGCAGTCGTGACTTCTCTGGTACACTTTTCTCGGTTGGTGATACTAGTTGATCCTCTTGCAATCAAACGACTCAAAGCCAGACCGCAGCGATGGGAGCTTACACTAGTCAACGGCGAGAAGAAGATCGTTAAACAGACGGGTGAAATTGTCGTCTGGCCCTGGCTGGTAGTGGCCAGATTCAAAGATTCTGATTACGCATACCCTCTTGTACTCATGCCAGACAGCGTTTCAAAAACCGACCACAGACGAAGCCGAATCTACTTCACCTACTACTCATAAAACCGTCAGCTTAATATCGCCCTCACTAGAAGCCAGCAGCCAGCAGCCAGCGGCCAGAAGCCGCTCCATAATCCGTCCCGATGCTACCCAAACCTCGGCGGTACCAATATCGTATCTCCCGATGATTTACTCAGATTGGGATGGTCCAGCGTATAGTGCAATCCCCGACTCTCTTTCCTTTGGATAGCAGACTGAATGATAAGATCAGCGACGGTAATCAGATTACGTAATTCGATCAGGTCACTGCTGATTTTGTAGTTGCTGTAATATTCTGCAACCTCCTGGTTGAGGAGCTGCACCCGACGTCTTGCCCGCTGAAGCCGCTTGTCAGTTCGAACAATACCTACATAGTCCCACATGAATCGCCGCAGTTCGTCCCAGTTGTGGGAAATAACCACGTCCTCATCAGAATTGGTAACCTGAGATTCATCCCAGTCGGGTATATTCCATTCTTCAGATTCAGCCGGATGACTCTTGATGTGTTCGGCGGTCGAGAAGCCGAAGACCATGCATTCAAGCAGTGAATTACTGGCCATTCGATTAGCACCGTGCAACCCTGTGAAACTTGATTCGCCGATGGCGTAGAGATTTGGGATATCCGTCAGCCCTGAGGTCTCGGTGACGATTCCTCCGCATGTATAGTGAGCCGCCGGAACTATAGGTATGGGAGTCCGGGTAATGTCGATGCCGAGATCCAGACAACGGTTGTAGATTGTGGGAAAGTGTTCCTTGATAAAATCAGGTGCCTTGTGACTGATGTCGAGATAAACACAATCGCAGCCCAGCCGTTTCATTTCGTGGTCGATGGCCCGGGCGACAATATCCCTGGGAGCCAGTTCGCCTCTGTCGTCAAACCGGTGCATAAAAGAAGTACCGTCAGGAAGCTTCAATTTGGCTCCCTCTCCCCGCAAGGCCTCTGAGATTAGAAAAGACCTTGCTTCCGGATGGTAAAGACAGGTGGGGTGAAATTGATTGAATTCCATATTGGCGACACGACATCCTGCTCGCCATGCCATGGCGATGCCATCCCCTGACGCTGTATCCGGATTGCTGGTATAGAGATAGACCTTGCTGGCACCACCGGTTGCCAGAACAATGTACTTTGCTCGAAAAAGCTCCACGTGCTGAGTTTCCAGATTGAGTACGTAAGCACCGATGCCTGCATTCCCCGCCAGACCAATCCGATCCTTTGTGATGATATCCACGGCAACATAACGCTCGTAAATCTCCACATTTGCATGTTGTTGAAGGCGTTGTTCCAGTTTTGATGCGATTTCACGTCCGGTTGCATCGGCGGCGTGGATGACACGCCGATGGCTGTGACCACCTTCTCTGGTCAGATGAAAATCCTCTCTGCCGTCAGGTTGAATTTCCTTGTCAAATTCGACACCCAGTCCCACCAGCCAGTCGATGACCCTGCTGCTATTCTCTACCGTGAATTTGACGACATCCTCATGGCATAGTCCTGCACCTGCATCAATTGTGTCCCGGATATGGGATTCGACGCTGTCGTATTCATCCAGAACTGCTGCGACACCACCCTGGGCATAATATGTCGAACCTTCACTGGTGACATCCTTGCACAACATGGCGACAGAATAGTCTTGTGATAGCTGCAGGGCTGTTGTCATACCTGCAGCACCGCTACCGATGATGAGTACGTCATAGCTAAGTGTTTTGGTGTTCACGTTAGTTGATCTGTACCTGGTTGATGATCGAGGCGCCAAGATTACCGAAATAGACTCTTTGAGGGAACTAGCTGACGCGAAGTCGCGTCATTGCTATCATTCGACGCACAAATGATCCAGCACATATCCGGCAGGGTGACCCGGTAGAAATTCCTTGATTGAGCGAACTATTGTGATAATGAACTGTCTATCAATTCAGAGAGCAACCCGGCGGGATATCCAGATGCAGTATTGGGAGTGTCGGTGATACCTCAAAAGGAGACTGATCGGCAATTAGTTGAGCGTGTGAAGCGTGGAGAGAAGCGAGCCTATGATCTGTTGGTAATTAAGTATCAACAGAAGATTATTGCCCTGGTAAGTCGCTATCTGAGGGATCAGGATGAAGTCCAGGATGTTACGCAGGAGGCATTTATCAAGGCCTACCGGGCGTTACCAAGATTCAGGGGTGATAGCGCTTTTTATACCTGGTTGTACCGAATAGCGATCAATACTGCTAAGAATCACCTGGTATCGAGGTCTCGCAGACCGCCAAGCACTGATATCGATATTGAAGAGGGAGAGTTTCAGGAAACATCCGGGTTGTTAAGCGATATTCAGAATCCTGAAAATAGCCTTGCAACTGACGAGTTAGAGGCGGTAGTTTATAAGGCAATAGATGATCTGGCTGAAGATCTTAAAGTGGCAGTAACTTTACGTGAGTTCGAAGGTCTCAGTTATGATGAAATCGCAGAGGTGATGGAGTGTCCTGTCGGGACGGTGAGATCGAGGATATTCAGGGCGCGTGAGGCGATTGAGAAAAAAATTGCTGGCATTGAAAATCAGTAGTGTGTCCGCTATCGGATTCTGCGAAGAATGTAAGAGGGTGACAAGTGACAGAAAAAGTTAAAGAATCGATTTCAGCCCTGCTAGATGAAGAAATCAGTGAAATTGAATTGCACAGGCTGCTGCGCCATTACAGTGAAGATCCATCGCTTCGAGAAACCCTGGTTTCTTACCAACAGATTCGTGCTATAGCTCAGGGTGAACATAGTCTCACGAGCATCCAGCATCTTGAATTACACAGTCGTATCTGTGATGCAATTGACGCTGAACCTGATAATTCAGGTATTAACCCGAATTCAGTACACATTTCAAGACAGTGGTTGCGACCCGTCGCTGGTGTTGCTGTCGCCGCATCGATGATGCTGGCGGTATTTGTTGGTTTGAATAATACACAAGAGGCAGAGCCCGAGGTGGGCAATCTTGCAGAAGCAGCACCAGGCAATTCCTTAGATGTTCAGAATGAGGCAGCAAAACAAACTGTCGCGGGAACAGCACTTCCCAATCAGACTGGCGATAGTGGACTAGAGCTGCGGGAACTGGACGATGAAAAACAGAGACGGCTACGTCAATATCTCAATCAGCATGATCTGAGTCGTCTTGATCCGAATATCCGGACAGTAATATACGATCAACCAGGTAAAGTAGACCCGAAGCGTACACCGAAGAACTAAGTTGGTAATACCTATACCCATGCTAAGCGATAACCGACGCCACGAAGAATCCCTGACAGGGCTGGTGGTTCTGTTTTTTGGCCTGTTCGCAAGCATTTCATCATCTGCGGATAATAATGACGCGAGCATGTGGCTGGAGAAGATGAATCGGGCGATTCATGAAGAAAGCTATCAGGGTACTTTCATCTACCTGCGTGGATCACAGATTGATACGATCAAGGTCGTGCACCAGAATCACCAAGGAAAAGTACTCGAGCGCCTGACGAGTCAAAATGGTGAAGAAAGAGAAATTGTGCGCGAAAACGATCAATTGGTCTGCTACCACAAGGCAGGCGATAAGGTTGACTTGTCCCACGGCATCCCGATGGGCCCGTTCACACAGGGATTCAGCGAAAAACTGACGGCTAACCAGTCTTTGTACAAAGTCTCTGTCTTTGGAAAAAGCCGGATAGCTGATCGCAGCACAGTGAGAATCAGGATCACCCCGCGTAATCGAGACAGGTACGGATACAATTTGTGGTTAGATGAGGAATCAGGCTTGCTACTAAGGTCCAGCCTGGTAAATCGCGGCAGGGTACTCGAATTATTTCAGTTTTCAGAAGTTCAGATAGGTGAGAATATCGCCAGGTCAGAGTTTGCTTCTTCGTTACCAGCCGATGCGATTAAGCATTTGTTAACTCAGCCTAAAAGAGAGATTGCCTCGGAGCAGGGTAAGCCGGAGTGGCGAGTGTCATGGGTGCCGAAGGGGTTTCGACCGGTAAGAACACCGGATGCAAATCGCAAAGCATTTACTGACG
>CAZJRI010000153.1:256-12314 GCA_964548025.1 uncultured Pseudomonadales bacterium | reverse complement strand
TGAGGCCGATCTTTTTCATTTAGATCAAATAGTTACGCTTAAGTAAGTGCCATTCTACACTGACCCCAATTATTCCTGACCCCAATTATTCCTTCCGCCGAATCTCCTCGGATAACGAGAGGACATAGCTGCGAATCGCGGCCGAATGGTCGGCTGTCAGTTCCATGCCTGGCATGCCGTTTGCCTGCTTCGACCCACCGATGACAATTGCGTCCCATTGCGCGTGCGTTTTTGCATCTGCATAGCGCAGATCTGGCACTGTACCGCCGAACCGGGCAACCCCTTTGGCGCCATGGCAGAATTTGCAGGCTTCATCATACGCCGCTGCACCGAGGGCGATGACGTCTGGCGAAGCGTTCAGCTTCGGTTGATCAGGCAGGGGTGTATCTGCCTTTGATTCAGTCGCTAGCCGCTCTTCGCCCCCCAGTGTGAATGCCAGGAGTCGCGTTGGTCCCCTCGATGCTTCCGTCGAGTGCATTTGGGGGTATTGAAACTGCAACCCGCCACCGGCACCTATGGGAATCAACACGTACTGGACGCCGCCGATTGAATAGCTGGCCGCTGTAGAGTTAATCGCCGAACCGGTCTGTACTGACCAGACCCGCTTGCCAGTGCTGGCAGCAAAGGCTTCGAATCGGCCTTTAGCAGTGCCTTGAAACAGGAGATCACCTGCTGTGGTCAATAGTCCACCGTTGAACGGAAGATCACGATCGACCGACCAGCGAATGCGACCGTTTGCAGGATCTATCGCAACCAACTTGCCGGGCGCATGGGGCTTGCCATCGACCTCCGTGACCATGACGACGCCTTCACCGCTTCTGTCGCCTGACCTCTCGGAAGGTGCATCGATCACGGGAATATAAGAGAGCGCATGTCCTGGATGATACGCCATGGGATTCCAGCCATGCGCCCCCCAGGAATTAGGCCAGATGTACGCCTTCTCTCCCTCGGGTATATTCCAATACTCACCCGCCGGATCATAGACCGGCTTGCCAGTCTCGATATCGATGTCTGTCGCCCAATTAGTTTTGGCAAACTTGCCAACGGCGAGCAACTCACCCGTGTGTCGATCAAGCGTATAGTGAAAACCGTTCTTGGGCGCAATCAGCAGCGTCTCGCGTTTTTCGTTTCTGATCGTTAGGTCTGCAAGAACGATGTTCATCGTGGCGTTGTAGTCCCAGCTATCCTTGTCCACGGTCTGGTAGTGCCACTGGTACTCACCAGTATCCGCATTGACGGCGACGATAGACGATAGAAATAGATTATCGCCTCCGAGAGGACTACGCGCTGCATGCTGGTAGGGGTATGCGCCCGAGGTTCCAAAGAATAGCTGGTTGGATG
The DNA here is from genome assembly GCA_964548025.1 of uncultured Pseudomonadales bacterium. Classification (GTDB taxonomy): domain Bacteria; phylum Pseudomonadota; class Gammaproteobacteria; order Pseudomonadales; family Azotimanducaceae; genus JAHRVQ01. Next base: position 10,973 of record CAZJRI010000153.1, on the reverse strand, counting down.
CCGGATCATATGTCATCTCGTTCCAGTTGTGTCCGCCCCCGCCGTGCTTGGCGAGCGTACTCCCCGACCAGGTCTTGGCCGCCATCTTGAGTGCAGGTGTATTGTTCTCTTCCGGCTTGTCGCTCGGTACGATGTAGAAACGCCAGAGCAGATCGCCACCGGCCGTGTAGGCCGACACGTAACCACGATTCTTCAGTTGGGATTCCGAACCGCCGTTACCCACGAATACCTTGCCGCCGCCTACATAGGGCGAATCCGTTATGAAGTAACCACGGTCGTTGTCGCAGGTCTGCTGGGACCAGAGGCGTGTGCCTTTCTCGGCATCCAGTGCAATCAACCGGCAGTCGGCGGTTGTCACGAACACCTTCCCATCCGACACGGCAATGCCACGTTGAGCGCGTGCCAGCCAGGATAGGATTGGTTGCTCTGTGATCGCGTCCAGGACCTTGGGATCATACGACCACAGAATGTCACCGCTCTTCGCATCGATTGCCAATACAATCGAGTAAGCACCGGAAAGGTAGATGATGCCATCGATCACAATGGGTGTGGTGGCCACGCCATCCGGTATCGGCAGGTCTGCTGCCCCCGCCAGCCCTAACCGGTCCACATTAGCCGCGTTCACTTGAGACAGGGGTGAGTAATGCTGGCCTTTGGCGTCACCGCCTTTCAGGTTCCAGTTAGTCCCTCCGGTTGAAGTTGTGCCTTCACCAGCGCCTTGCTGCGTCAACACCAGAGATGCGATGCTCCAAATTACCAACGCGAGAATAGATCTACCGCCGTGTGAACTCTTTAGCATGACTCAACCCCCAAACATGACCGAACCGAGTATAGGAGTGATTAAGACCCGTATTCAAGCATAAGTGCTAACAACAGCAGTATTGCCAATCACCAAAGAAGAAATGGCGGTCGCAATATCGTGTGAATTAGTGATTAGACCAATCGAAACCAGGAGGATGCCTGGTGTTCTGATGAATTGATTTTTCTCTCTAGCTGGGCTGCGACATTAATCGTCAGACGAATAGATTACCCAGATCTTCTCATAACCATCTGTATCCCAGATTCCTGTCCATTCCTTGGGCATAGTGACAGCTTCGCCTGCATTCACAGTCATGACGCTACCGTCGGTGGAAGTCAGGGTGACACCACCGCTCAGGAAATACATAAACTCATTTACACCATAAGGCTTACTGATCTCGAAGCGGGTTTTACCAGAGCGATACATGCCACTGTGAAACTTTCCATCGCTACTTGCCATCGATGTGACACTTTCAGTCTTATGACCATCCGGATGTGTCGTTGCTTTCATATCATCTCGCTTAAATATCATTCCTGCTGCATCATCTTTACTGATTTTGACTGGTTGCACTGTTCTGGAATCCTGGTTGTCTGCCATTGAGAGAGAGAAAAGACTAGCATAAAGAAGTGCGATCAGCAGGCTGAATTTGGAATACATTGAACGTTCCTTATTGAGTAAAAGGAGATACCAGAATTCTACCCGCAAGTTTAACTGGATGACTACCATCCATTCTCTGCAGCATTCGAAGATTTAGAAAGGAGACTGCGTCAACAGGAAACGGAGACACTGTGAAGGCTCCAATCTAGTGACAACTAATATCGGATGTAACTAATATCCGAAATTAATATCGGACATCCAAGATGCCGTAATAACCTACATTTCTGGTAGTCGATGGCTTACTAATTAATATCGGACATCCAAGATGTCGTAATAACCTACATTTCTGGTAGTCGATGGCTTACTAATTTAAATCCTACTGATGTTTTTCAGATTTCGTAACGGTTTTTGAAAGTGCAGCAGGCTACTGGAATTCACCAATCCTGATCTGAATTTTGCCAGGATTTGTCAAGAATCCGAGCGCCACTCCCGTCCACGTGTATCCCTGATCTTGACCCGCGCATCAATAAGTCCTCTACTTGAGAACCTGAATAAGTATCGGAGCTGATACCATGACGAATATTGCGCGGACTAACATTGCGCGTCGCGGACCTCTCGAAGATCTGACCGTTATCGACTGCACCAAAGCACTTGCCGGGCCTTTCGGTGCGAGTCTCCTTGCTGACCTCGGCGCACGGGTAATCAAGGTCGAACCGCCAATGGGAGATGGTTACCGCAATATTCCGCCGTTTCTCCCGGACCACGCCTCGCCATATGAAGACCGCGATGCAGGAACAGACTTTGGTGCACCCTTTGCAGCGGTTAACCGCAACAAGCGCAGTATCTGCCTCGATCTAAAAAAAGAAGCCGACAAGGACATCTTCCTGCAACTATGCGATCAGGCTGATGCCATTGTGGAGAATATGCGGGCAGGTGTTATGGACCGACTCGGGTTGAGCTATGAGATCATCTCAGCACGGAATCCGAAGATTGTATACGCCTGCGTTCGGGGGTTTGGCGACCCTCGCACCGGTGAAAGCCCCTATGCCGACTGGCCATCTCTTGATGCGGCAGCGCAGAGTTTCGGCGGCCTGGTCTATGCCAATGACGGGCTGGTTACACCTGCAATAGCAGATATCTTCCCGGGTACGTTGATGGCGCTCGGCGTTGTCTCAGCGATCCACCACGCCCAGCGCTTGGGTAAGGGGCAATTCCTCGATGTATCAATGTACGATGCAATGCTCGCGTTTCAAAAAAGTGCAGTGGCGCAATACGGCTTCACCGGCAAGCCTAATCCAACAGGCTTGCAGCGTGCTATGACGCTGTACCCGTTCGACCTCTTCCCGACCAAAGATGGTCGCATAGCAATCGCAGTGGCCCAACCTCGCCACTGGGACCTGCTCTGCGCCGCAATGGGGCGTGCTGACCTCATGACAGACGAGCGTAGCGCCAGCAATGAAGCCCGACTTGCTAACGTCGATTGGGTCGAGCAACAAATCTGTGAGTGGACCAGACAACTGACGCGCGCCGAGATCATGAGAAAACTGGACGGCAATATTCCTGTTGGTCCTGTCCAGGACATGTCAGACATTTATAGAGATCCACACGTTATTGCCCGGGAGATGCTGGAAACATGTGAGCCGGGAGGGGACAACCCGGACATCACCCTCGCGGCCAACCCGATCAAGTTCAGCGAAACACCGACCAACCTCTATCAGTCTCCGCCCAATCTGGGCATGCACAATGCAGAAGTGCTGGCTGAGTTCGGGATAGAAATCGGTCAGGATGGCAAATAGAAACTAAAACAACCATCTCACCGGGTACAAAGGATGAGCATTAAACTACTTCTCTCAGACCGGATTGGTATCTTGCGCCAACAAGGCAGTCATTGTCTGGATAAATGGGTAAACTGCCCCCTGCTTCCAAGGATCTGCTCATGAAACGATTCTTTATTCGCACCACAGTAGTCCTGGTGGTTTTACTATCTGCTGCGTTTTGGTTTGCCTACTTTTCAGAGAGGCCACCATTAACCATCGACCCTGCTGTGCTGGCCGGTGATGGCAGTACCATCAACTATTGTGAACTGCCAGAGCTCGATGGCAGCGGTAAGATGGCTGCTGACATCCCAAAGGGGAACACCCCCGGGTGCAGGTACGATCAATTCCCTCTACCGGTCCTGGCGGATTGTACAGAACCGCTACCTGCGAATGCGTCGGACATTCGCGGACTATGGCAGGGGGGTTCCGGTCGCGCTGGCCATGTGGAGCGCATCGAGCAATGCGGTTCTCGCACGATTGTTACCAGCTCAGGGATTATTCACGATTACGGACCGAACAGTACGGCGCATCCAAATACCGACGACACGGAGGGTAACGTTCTGTTTACCATTGGTGACAAGGAGTATTGCCCGCGTACGTCTGCAAGCATGATCTGGAATGAGGGCGTGCTGGACTTCCATGTATTTGGCTGGGGGCCTGTTGTCGTGCGACGTTACCCGGATGGTGAGCAACTGGTCTGGGAATATGCTGACGGTAGTGTGACGCGGATGGACCGTATATGTCAGCTTCCCCAGGAGCATCGGGTACCAGGCCCCAGAGGAAGACGGTTTGCGTTCTTCCAGTGATTGAGAGCAATGCGACTGAGCTTGATCTCGTCAGCTTGATCTCATCAACTGCCATCCTGCAGCCCCTTTTTACCTGATCTTCGTGATTAAGCGGTGTTTCGCCAACATCGGAGCTGCCCTCCGGGTAAAGCGCGGCCTGCGATTTCATGTTTAACGCATTGCAGAGTTAATAGTTTCACTTGAATTTCGAAAAAGTTGGGGTATAACGTTTATTGACAATTTGCTGTTTGTAGATGTGAGGAGGTAGTAGTACCACAAAAACTGAAGATGATCCCTGAACAGGAAGAGGGGTTTACGTCTTATGAAAATGACAATGTACGGCCTTGTCTTTTTGGTATTCGCCTTGAATGCGAATGCTGAAAATCTCAATAGCCAGCCTTTCGCAGACATCAACGCTTGCAAGGCACACTATGAGAGCGTCAAGGAAGAAAAGCTCGTTAAGCTGGCTAACAGGAAAAAGAGGATGGGTCCGGGGATGCCGCTTTCAGTATACGGTCGAAAGTTGCAGAAAATCGATTCCGAATACGAGACCAACCTGGCAAGCTGCAAAACCATCGCAAAGTCCTGAGCGAACATAATCCGGATAGACGGGATCGAAGTACTAAAGATTCCGGAACATCCAACAAATCGTCCAATCTGATCAGATAGACGACAGAATTCTTATAGCCCACAAAAAGCCTCAATCGAGGGATAGTTCACCCGTTTCAAGTTCTTCTATCCGCCTTTCCATCGTGTCACGAAATCCTCATTGCCGACATCAGCGAGATAGTTGAATTCTTTGTTGAGCGCTTCGAGAAGCATTCCTCCAGAGACTTCTAACGATACAAAGAAGCTGTGCGAAATATTGAATAAAAGACCTATGGAAAGACATGAAACCTACTCTAAATCGCTGGAGAAAGAAGGGGCATATCGGAATGTGCCACCTCCATTCACCTATCAAGTCACCATTTCATCCTGAAAAATTTCTTCTATTGACAGTTCAAACAGTCGGGCCACTTTAAAGGCAAGTGGCAAGCTGGGGTCGAATTTTCCTTTCTCAATCGCGTTGACAGTCTGACGACTTACCTCCAGAGCAGTGGCCAATTGAGCCTGGGTCCAATCCCTTTCTGCACGTAATACCTTTAAGCGATTCTTCACCGATAACTCCTGTGGCCAATTATGATTGCAACGACGAAAGTAAGGGCCATCAGAATAATGAGATGCGAAATTTCGGGTTGGAAAGCAATGAGTTTCGTACCCTCAAGCAGGTCATAGCTGCAACCACACACTATTCCGGTACCCAAAGCGAAGGCCGATGCATTGAGGAAGATCTTTTGCTGCATTTCATCCTGGCCTCTGATGTGGCGTATCGTCGCCATGATCATTCCGAAGCCAATACCCAGATTAAGTAACGCAGCAAGCACGGTTGGTAACGTATCAAAATCCCAGAGATATTTGGGGCCAAATGCGGCTAACGCCGTGGTCAACAACCAACCGCCTGTCCACAGGCCGTGAACAGTTGCATTAATTGTGTTTGTTGCTTCCCAACTGCCAGAACCACTCTTGTGCTTTATCATAGGTCTAGTTCCTTTGTCATAATGTAATGTAAACTTGACACGAATATAGGCCCTATCGGCAATCATGTCAAGCATACTTTACAAAAAGATTGGTATATACGACATTCTCGGGAATCTGTCTAAGAGTCGGCGGAGACAGCCTATTCTTGCACCCCGATGCGGATGAACATTTCAGACAAAGTTGCGGGAATCGGCATCACTCAAACAGTGACACGTTGATCTTTGCTTCGAACCGGTCGCCAGATTGATAAACCTCCAGGATGCCGAGAAGTTTAAAGCGACCACCCTGCATAATCCGAGACCAGGTTGAACCGTTTAAGTCATCATTGCTCCATGATGCATCGGCGTTCCATCCCTGCTCGCTCATCTGGCGAGCAAAATGAGCATGAACCTCACCTATGCCCTGATCAATTTCGAACTGAGTAGTCGACGACGATGAATTCATACCACCACCTCCACCGCCACCACCGACCCACTGTGATTCCTGTGGGAGGATGAGATCAGGAAGATAACTGCGCGCACCATCACCATCTGTAAGTTCACGCAGATGGATGTTCCGGCAGGCACCTCCGCCAAACTGGACAATTGCTGCGACACCGACATCAGTCTGAAATGCCGAGGCATGAGCACTGTCCTGAAGGCTGTTGCACAATATTGTCTTGACAGCACGACGAATAGCTTCGGCACGGCGAAATCCCCGTCGTTCAGGTATCGGTCGTTGGTTTTGCGGCTTGGATTCATAACCCGAATCCAACAACGCCTGATTCATCAAGTCTTCTGCATCTTTATGTGGCAGATCGGTCACAAATCCCACGGTGGTCGAATGGGGGCGGTCGACGCTCCCGACCAGTCTAAATGCTTCAGGCTCTGGCAGCACCGAGAGCAGCTCTGCTGCACGATGATCCACGCTTTGCCCACCCCGGTAATCCATTTTTACAAACGTTGCGCGAATATCCTCGTTAAGACAGGCAACCAGATTCTCTGCCCTGGTTTGACCTATCACCAACAAAAGCACCACTAACAAAAGCACACTCATAATCATTAGCGCCACATGTCGGATATTGCCTGTCAGTAATTTCATCACATTGATCCCGCGTTTAATTTTCGAGCTTCCATACCACAAAGACAGCGAGATACTCTGACTCACTACGGGGAATAATCCGCAGGTTGCCGGACAACCGAACTCTGCCCTGTCTCATTGACCACGCACTACCCTGGCCGATCTGGCTAACCCAGTCACCGTTGTGCTGCCACGCCTGGTTAGTGAGTTGTTCACCGAAAAGGCCAACCAATTGACTTGCATTACGGGCAGAAGTGAATAGCACTTCCATCGTAAAGGTATTGTTACTACCCGATGACGTGGGTTGTCGAATATTTGATACATCAGCAGGCAAAACCAGGTCAGGCAGGTATTGAAATGGACCTCTGCTCATGTACCTCTGCATCTGGCTACAGGCGGTTTGCCTTGCCTCCTGAGCGGAAAGATTCACATAAGTGGTGTCGTTGGGTCGTGACGCCGTCAGATAAAGCATTGACCTGTCGTCTGGTGCACACATTGTCGTTGAAAGCACTTGTACCGTTTGAACCGAATCTCTGAATCCTCCTCTGACTGGTTCACCCGACTGCTGGTTGTGTCTAAATCCCGATGCCGTAAACACCTCGACCAGGGCTTCCATTGCCGATAATTCAGGGAGGCGTGTCTTGACCGCAACTGTCAGGTTGTTTCGTGAGTCAGAGCTGCCAATCAGGGCAAATCCATCAGGCAGATTAAATTCGGGGAATCCACTGGGGATGTCGTTAACGAATCTGGTTTTGCGAGTACCACCGTGGTCGATCAGGACCTCTCTCACCACGGGGTCCACGCATTCGAGCAGGTCGGCATGCACGACCGGTACGAGGAAGGCTGCGATCAATATTAAGGCGTGTGAAATTCTCATCTTGTTTCCCTGTCAAGACGGGGGTTGCGACCCACTGTGGAGCCCCACGTTCCTTAATAACTCCAGTTGGGTCTGGTCTGATAGTGTGACCAGGTGCGAAAACATCTCACACGGATATTTACTTCCTGCCAGAACCGTTTTGAGATAATTGAGTAATACTCTGTTCAGTCCAAGGAATTCCTTTGTTGGCTACACCATTCAGGCATTTGCATTCGGTATCGAATGGCTTAGAATTCGCGCCCATGAATCACAAATTTCTCAACGGTAGTAACTTCGACTCGCTTGAACGGGCCGGATCACTGTCGTCTGGCGGTTTGTGATCAGTTTCTGAACACAATTTTTATTGAACCCCGGCAACAGACATGTTCCCGGGGTTTTTTTGTTTCTGGGAGGTAATAAAATGAAGATTATTGATATTGTGAAAGATCAAAATGCCCATTTCGTATTCTACCGGGATCGGGCGCTTTTTTATGAAACAGACAATGGGTTCCAGTTCCCTGTTCCAATTGATGATGCCAGTTCTGCAACGTTCAATCATGAAGAGAAAGCGATCCTGCTGATGAGGTATATTCGTAAACATCTGGATAAAGTGAGTGATGCACAAGATGCGCAAGACTCAACAAACCAGGACTGACCTGAGTGGTTCCAAGACCCCTGTCTCGAACGACTATTGTTGGAGACAACTGGTTCGCGTGTTCACAGTCTTCACTCTAATCGTGGTCAGTGCACCGGTACAATCTTCTGAATATAGTTTGCATCTGCAGAGAGAGATTAAGAGTGCGCAGTCAGATGCGGCTGCACTTATCAAACAATGGCATTTGAGTCTTCTGATATACTCAGCCGAAATTTAACTTGTGAGTACAAACCATGTCCATAAGGGGAAGTTGCCTTTGCGGGTCCGTCAAGCTTGAGGTCAGCCCACCGTACCGGCGCACGACTCACTGTCATTGTGGTATGTGCCGCAAAGGTCATGGAAGCGCTTTCGCCTCGTATCTGGCGATTCGGCAGGACAACCTGAGCTTTCTGACGAGTGATGCTACTGTTACAGCCTATCAGTCATCTGACAACGTCGAGCGAAGGTTCTGCAGCAAGTGTGGTTCAAATCTGCTCTTTGTTCCAAAGGGCAGCGAATGGATGGCAATTGCTATGGGTATCCTGGACGATGAACCTGGTGCCACACCAACAGCACATCTGCACTATGATTCGAGACCTGAGTGGTCTGATATTCCTGATGATGCAAAAGTATTTGCCGGAGCATCTGTCTCATCTAAGCCCAATTCCGATACTTAAATTTGCGCAGGGACAAGGTATTCGAATCACAACTGGCGCGCATAGGTTCATCGCTCAATACCAGGTAGAGCCACAGCGGAACATCAGGACCTATTTAACCAGAACAGGGGGATACTGATATCACACCAGACACAAACGAGATCGCAAAGTTCATGAGGGAAAACGACAAGTTCGCCCAATACCTGGGTATAGAATTGTTGGATCTCACTCCAGGCTATTGCAAGGTCAGTCTACAGATGCGAGATGAGTTAAAAAACGGACTTGGTATACCTCACGGCGGGGCAATATTTTCCATGGCCGATTTTGCATTTGCTTGCGCATCCAATTCACATGGTACCACCGCAGTGGCACTCAGCATGGATATTCATTTCATCACTTCTCCACCGGTCGATGCCCTGCTGATATGCGTGGCAGATGAGGTTCGATGCGGAAGAAATACAGGCTTATACCGCATGCAGATCACTGACGATACAGGTAAGCTGTGTGCCGAACTGCATGGTATGGTCTATCGAAAAAACGAACCCCTACCGATCCCGGGTTGACTGAAAAGCAGGGATCAAGCTGATCTCCTCCTAATTTGCTCTCTGCGTTATTTAACCATCCAGCGGCTCGCCGTTGAGCGACGTCGAATTGCGCACCTCATGCGGCTGCCGAATCGCATCCATCAGAAAACACATACGTTCTGCAGTAGCCACGAGTTTTGCAATTTTCTCAGGGGCAGCAGGCGAATCAATGTGAAGCGATGTTTCAACATCAATCAGGCGACTGGCCGCTGTGTCGGCCCCAATTGATCCTGTCTGTTCAAACCTGGGCGTTACTGTCATCGATACATCGTTTAGTTCAATCTTCCTTGCCTCGCTCGACCGAGCAAGCTGGGTAAGCATTCAAAATGCGACCGATGCGGCAAAATAAGCCAGGGGTGGTGGTGCTGAATCATCGCCTCCGATTGCCGTGGATTCGTCACAGACAATCTCGAAATGGTCAAAGCGAGCCTTCTTCGTCTGCCGCTCACTTTTTACGGTGCGCACGTCGAAGGATAACTGGAACCCGCCATCGATGGGTGTGATCTGAAAAGGGGATTTGTTTTCACTCATCTTCTCGCCTCTTTTTTATTGTTTTCATTGCTTTTGAGCCAGCTCATTGCTTTTGAATCAGCTATTGTATCGCACACGCTAGCGGAGCATCGTGCAAATTAAGCATATCAAACGGTACAAACCCAAACCGGTAATTTGAGGTATCACCTCAAGGTGATGGTATGAAACTTAATGTTGAGCCTATCTCGAAGCTGTAAGATGTGCCCGTCTACCCTGAAGGACCTTCACGATGGAATTCTTCAACAACGAAACTGCATCCTTACTCCAGTATTGTTCGTTTCCCCTGGAGTTGATTGGACTATCACTGGCAGCGGTTGAGGTGCGGTTCCCGGTACTTGCCAGCAGTATCGATGGCTATTTCAGGGATCGCGTGACAAATCCAGGACCCAGCATGTCAGACGAGATCAGGAGGTTAGGCATAGTCAGGTTTATCGGCACAGGGATTGTCGGGATTTATGTCATAGCACTGATCTTTGCACTATTAATCTGGCTATCACTGGAGCTTAGTTTTATCTTATCTCTCGGTATTGGTTTGTTGACAGCAACCGTGCTCGCTCTGGGAATGTTCTTCATTCAACGTGTATTTGAATGGTTTATGCGTCTGTCGAGCGGCTGGGTCGTGGGCCGGTCCGTTGGCACGCTCGGTATCATCATCGCCGGTTTCGGTCTACTCGGTGAGGCTTATCAGTTCACTACCCAGTTGGTGATTTAATCAAGTGATGCAGGCGTGATAGCCTTTCTGAAACAACGAGGAAGCGCCTGGCGACTCCCATGAAGATCTCACACCAATCAACTATCTGAGCAAATCAAAAAGCGAGAAA
>CAZJRI010000153.1:0-207 GCA_964548025.1 uncultured Pseudomonadales bacterium | reverse complement strand
TAACTGGATGTGAAAAAGAGAAGAAGATGTATGCTGACAAATGCCAGCGAGCCAACAATTGCCTGTGAGAATTATTTGAGTGTCTTCACACGATATCAAGTATCATGCCGACACCGATTCACAATACACCCACACCTATGAGCAGAACCGAAGAATTACTGGCAGCAGCCGAAAATACGCGGCAACAGGCTGAAGACTATAAACGCC
>CAZJRI010000152.1:7192-12381 GCA_964548025.1 uncultured Pseudomonadales bacterium | reverse complement strand
GGCGTTTTCCCCCTGGTGATTTTTATGGGGGTGGGTGCGATGACTGATTTTGGACCGCTTCTGGCGAATCCGAAGACAATTCTGCTTGGTGCTGCAGCCCAATTTGGTATTTTTGCCACATTAATTGGTGCGATTGGTTTGACAGAAACTGGACTGCTTGACTTTACCATCGCCGAAGCAGCAGCCATCGGAATCATCGGTGGCGCTGATGGACCTACTGCGATCTACGTTGCGGGTAAGTTGGCGCCGCATCTGCTTGGTGCGATTGCAGTTGCTGCCTATTCATATATGGCACTGGTTCCACTGATCCAACCACCTATCATGAGATTGCTAACGACTGAGAAAGAGCGCCAGATAGAAATGACTCAGCTAAGGGATGTATCGCAACGCGAAAAAATATTCTTTCCTCTCGTTCTGGTGACACTTGTGGCGATGTCGGTTCCGAGTGCGGTACCGCTGCTTGGGATGTTCTGTTTCGGCAATCTGATGAGAGAATCCGGTGTGGTAGATCGATTATCTGATACAACCCAGAACTCATTGATAAATATTACAACAATTTTCCTGGGGCTGGCGGTCGGCTCCAAACTAAGGGCTGAACAGTTCCTGGTTGTTGAAACCCTGGGGATTCTGGTCCTCGGTATGCTGGCATTCTGCATAGGCACAGCCACTGGAATACTGATGGCCAAATTGATGAATCTTGTGTCAGAGAAGCAAATCAATCCACTCATTGGTGCTGCGGGGGTCTCTGCCGTGCCTATGGCAGCCAGAGTTGCCAATCGAGTCGGTCTTGAATCCAACCCGCATAATTTTCTCCTGATGCATGCCATGGGACCGAATGTTGCCGGTGTTATCGGATCTGCGGTCGCCGCAGGTGTCTTAATCATGTTTGCCGGTTAATTGTTCATTTGTTAACGTATCAGTTCGGTTCGGATCAACGTTAATTGAGGTGAAGAAGATGAGTGCAGATGGCGATTGGAATGTCACGATTAATACACCGATGGGCGCACAAAATGGCGTTCTGACCCTGACAGAAAGTGGTGGGGATTTATCTGGAACCTTCGCTGGTCCGCAGGGATCACAAGAATTCGATGGCGGAACAGTAGACGGGAATTCACTGTCCTGGAATATCAAGGTTACGCAACCGATGCCCATGGACCTTGACTTTGCAGCAGAAATCGACGGTGACAACATCAGCGGTAGTGTGAAACTCGGATCGTTCGGTGATGCCTCTTTTAGTGGCAGTCGCTCTTAGAGATTACCCTGAAGACAAGGCATGTTTGACAGTCCAGACTGACTAAAACTGTTTACAGCAAATAAACACCCTGAGCAACGGGCGTTTTATGTCCTGATGTCAGATAGAAAATGATCTTGAACTAGTTCCGGGGGTGCAAATGGATAAGTTGGCAGAGGGTTATGGATTGGTTGAAGGGCCTGTTTGGAATGACAAGCTGGGCCTTGTTTTCGCCGATGTAATATTTGGCGGTGTCTTCGCGCTGGATGCTAACGGTTCTATCAGTTCTGTGTTTGAACATCGCCGGGGTATCGGCGGTATGTCCAACCACGAAGAAGGCGGACTGATTGTTTCAGGGCGAAATATTTCGTTCAAACCGTTTGACGGTGGGAGCACTATTACAGTGCTGGATCGGGACGAAGAAGCAGGTCTGGTTGGCTACAACGACATCACGACTGATGCCTCGGGTCGTATTTATGCTGGTTCACTCGGTGCAAGCCCTGTATTTGACGATGGCCGTGAGCCTCAGTCCGGTGATCTCTATATGATTGATCTGGATGGCAGTTCAAGAAAAGTCGCTGAAGATATTCTGTTGACAAATGGTCTCGGTTTCTCGCCGGACGGAAAAACCCTCTATCACTCTGATTCCAGTAGGCAGCTCGTAAATTGCTATGACGTTCAAAGCGATGGCACTCTGGGGCCAAAGCGAGAATTTGCTACCACGTCACAGGGTGCACCGGACGGCCTGGTGGTCTCAAGCGATGGATGTGTCTGGATTGCACTGGCAGGAGGCAGTGGTGTCGCTGTCATCGATCCTGGGGGAAACCAGTCGGACTTCATCGAAATCCCCCAACCCATGTGCACCAGTGTGTGTTTTGGTGGTGAGGATCTAAAGACACTTTATATTGTGACAGGATCCGACGGATCGGATTCTGAAAGGGCAGGTGCTGTATATAGTATCGCAACTGAGGTTGCGGGATGTCCCGTAGCTCCGGCACGGGTGAAGATTGAAAGTGTTTAACTAATCAGGCTCTGACCGCTCCCTGTAAGCAGTTAAATCCTGGTCAAGAGATTGGCAGGTAATTTGCCGGACCGGATAATTCTGATTCGACAGTTTGGTTGTTTAAGATCGCGCTGAAAAACTTTGGGGACGAATTATGTTTTTCTATCTGAGAATATCGGTCGCCATTGGATTGGTGTGCATTTTTGCAAATGGCTGCGGGAAGAAACCACCAGGTGAAATTCCACCGGGTGTGGCTGCTGACTGGCCTGCCTACGGCGCAACACCTGGTGGTACTCACTTTTCTCGAGCAAATCAGATTACCCCTGAGAATGTGGCCCACCTTGAAGTTGCCTGGGAGCATCGATCCGGAGACATTCGGCTGGCCCAGACAGAGAATGGATTCATGACACAAAGTTCTCTGCAGGTAACGCCCATTATGGTTGAAGATCGTCTGTACTATTGCTCGCCATTCAACATGGTTTTTTCTCTGGATGCAGAAACGGGTGAAGAGCTATGGGCGTTTGATCCTGGGGTCGATCATAGTGTTGATATTCTGCCGAATTGTCGTGGCGTGAGTAGCTGGCAATCAGGTAATGAGGGTGTTTGCGAACATCGAATAATCGTTGGCACGCTGGACGCACGGTTGATTGCGCTTGATGCAGATACTGGCAAACCTTGTGATGGTTTTGGTAAGAACGGCGAAGTTGATGTCTCGCACGGCTTGTCCGAACACAGTCCCCGAGATTACTCTATCACTTCACCTCCAGCTATTCTTGGTGGCCGGATTATTACAGGCGCAATGGTGCTGGACAATCAGGATGTGGGTGTACCCAGTGGTGTCGTTAGAGCCTATGATGTGCAATCCGGTGAGTTTCTCTGGGCCTGGAATCCTGTTAAACCAGGAGATACTGAACTTAACGAGGATGAAACCTATCGCAGTGGTACAACCAATGTCTGGTCGATAATCAGCGTTGATACTGAAAGAGATCTGATATTTGTACCCACCGGGAATACCTCGCCGGACTATTATGGCGGACATCGGGGAGATCTTGATTATTACTCAAGCTCTACAGTTGCTTTGAAAGGAGAAACCGGGGAAGTGGCCTGGCATTACCAGATGGTTCACCATGATGTCTGGGATTACGATACACCTGCCCAGCCCGCCCTTGTAGATTTAGCCGTTGAGGGTGAAAAGGTACCGGCTGTTGTTCAGGTAACAAAAATGGGAATGACCTTCGCATTCAACAGGGATACAGGAGAACCTTTATGGCCGGTTGTGGAGAAACCCGTTCCACAGCAGGGTGTCCCGGAAGAAAAACTGGCTCCCACGCAGCCCTTTCCTACCCATATCCCGCAGATGATGACTAGACCACTTACTGAAGATGACATGTGGGGAATGACTTTCTGGGATGAAGGACATTGCAGGGACTTGTTTAACAATTCATCCTACGAGGGTTTCTATACACCACCTACCGTCAAAGGCGCGATTAACTATCCAAGTAATGGTGGCGGTAATAACTGGGGTTCACCTGCAATCAATCCGGATACGGGCGTCATGGTGGTTTATACCATCAGAGTACCCGCTCACACCAAGCTGACCCCGCGCAGTGAATGCAAAGGCGGATTTGGTTCACCCCAACTTGGCACTCCATACTGTGTAGAAACAGGTTTCTTTAATTCGCCATTGGGGGTGCCCTGTAGCGAACCACCATGGGGTACACTGGATGCGGTTGACATTGAAGCAGGTAAAGTACTTTGGAGTGTTCCCATGGGTACGACTCGCGACATGGCACCGTTCCCTTTCTGGTGGTTTAAAGGTCTTCCGGGCTTTGCCGCGCCCATGATGACAGACACCGGTCTCGTCTTCTCCGGCATCTCAAATGAACATGCGATTCGGGCATTTGACGCAAATAATGGAGAGGAATTGTGGAAAGCGGAATTGCCAACAGCAGCAAATGCGTTACCCATGACTTACCAGACTAAGTCGTCGGGCAGGCAATTTCTTATCGTGGCTGCTGGTGGACACTGGTCTGGTGGAAGCCCGCCTGGAGACCACATTATTGCATTCGCGCTGCCAAGATAGGGTGACAGTATGATCACCATGTTACTTTGCCAGCAAAACGCGGTTAATAGTTGAGGTAGTTTTATATGTCGATTTCATATCTGAATGGCACCTGGCAACCCGTTGAGGATGCCAGGATATCTGTTCTTGATCGGGGTTTCCTGTTTGGCGATGGGGTCTATGAAGTCATACCAGTCTACAACAAAAAGCCCTTTACTCTGGACCGGCACTTAAAAAGACTTTTGAACAGCATCGATGAAATTAATCTGACAAGCCCATATGACATAAAGGGATGGACAACGCTGATTGGAGAGGCGATAGACAGAAGCGGTGAGGAATCAGCGTCGCTCTATCTTCAGATTACCCGGGGTGCAGACGTAAAACGAATTCATATCTACCCGGAAAAGGTCGTTCCAACCGTATTTATTATGGTCACGGGTGTACCTTCAAAAAGAGAGATCTCACCCTATGAGGTGATAACCCTTGATGATTATCGCTGGTCAAGAGGTCATATTAAAACTGTTAGTCTTATAGCAGCATGCATGCTTAAAAATGAAGCGATCACCAAAGGGGTTAATGATGCGATTCTCATCAGGGACGGCGTCGTGACTGAATCTACTTCATCAAATGTATTCGTGGTACTGAATGGCACTATCGTAACGCCACCCAAGAGCGGACATCTGTTATTTGGTATAACCCGGGATGTAGTGATCGAACTTGCTCTTCAAAATGGCCTACCGGTTGAAGAAAGGCAGATTACACACGAAGAACTGATGGAAGCCAGCGAGATATTCATCACAAGCTCAAGTCACGAGGCGTGGCCTGTCGGTGTAATCAATGAAAAAACAATCGGAAATGGCGAAGGCGGCGTTATCTGGCAGGAGGTCGACAGG
>CAZJRI010000152.1:0-7182 GCA_964548025.1 uncultured Pseudomonadales bacterium | reverse complement strand
TTCCAGGCTTTCAAACAAAAGTCGTGATGCGTTACTGAAGTGTGCCGATAAATGCGTCGATAGCTATGAGCATTTCATTCCTTGGACTTTCCAGAAGTGCCGCATGATCTCCCCCTTTTAAGACAATCCACCATTTCTTTGCTGTGCTGATCCGTGTAAAAATTGCCTGCTGAACATGCGTTGGGGCAATCGGATCGAACTGCCCCTGCATTAAGAGGGTGGGTGTGATTATTTTTGATGCGTCCATCTCCTGCCACTCATGCAGATTTTTGAAATCCACTCGGATAGGGTCTGCCTTCAGTGCTGCATTTACATAGGCATTGATTGCTGCCTGACTGATTGAGCCAGGTGTGATGAAATCACTGGCGGCATGTTTGACCGTGTTCTTTTCAGCCGGTGGGGACGATGGATATTTATAGTCCTGCTTGACGATGTGACGATCAGGGTCGAATGGATAGCCGAACAGAATGATGGATCTTACGAGCCCGGGTTCGCGTTGTGCCACAAGTTGAGTAACCATTGATCCATAAGACCAGCCGAAGAGATGGGGCACATCTCCAGTTTTTCGCCTGATCCATCTTAAGGTGTCGAGTACATCTTTTACCGCACGATCCGGTGTCAGCCAACCGGTTTCATCCCTTGGTGTTTCACCATAACCCCTGCCATCCAATGCGTAGACGTTGTAACCGAATTTATTCAAACCATCCATAAAGGATTTGTTCTCGCCTTCAACCTGCAGATCAAAATCTGGCAGCGAGCTATAGGTTCTGCCGTGTAAGAGTAGAATTGTCGCTTTCGGTGAAGCAACTGGTTTCTGCCAGAGACTGAGGCGATGATCATCAATTTCGATCTGATGTTGCACAAGTTGTTCGGCAAGCACAGAAAGTGGCAGACAACAGATTAAAAGTATCAATAACCTCATGAATTGATCCCTGATTATTTTTGCTGGTGTCTCAACGCTAACATGATCCAATCAATATCTCGTGATTGTACCGCATTGATCAGTTCAGCTTACTTTTGGTAAAAATATATAACCACTGTTGTTGCAGTAGTCGTGTGGGTTATCGCAGCGCATTTGCTATCCGGACCGAAATAGTGCGATTGGGTACTAAATAGCTCCAATCTCCAAACAGATTCATTAGGATTACGGCATATAAGTCAACTACTTGAGTGTCTGGCGCAATGCTTTCAACAGTTTCAGTGAGACTTCTTCTCGCGTCTGCCTTAATCCTTGCCAGCACAGAAATGCCCGCTGCTGATATACAGGTTGCAATAGTCAAGGTACAGGAGCGCGGTGCGCTGGTGCGGGAGGTACTCTCGGAGGTCATCGCACCCAGACGCCAGATTATTGCAGCTGAAATAAACGGAGTGATCAGTTCTCATCGGCTGGAAATGGGTATGCCCGTTTCAAAGGGGCAGGTAGTAGTTGAGATCGAGTCAAGTGAACAACAGGCCCTTTTTGAAATCGCAACCCAGGAACTCACCACTGCAAGGGTTGATCTTGCCTATAGAACCAAGTCATTTGAGCGGGCAAAAATCAATCGAAATCAGAATGCGCTTTCAGAAGCCCAGTTTGATGAAGTGCAAACTGAATTAGCCAAGTCGCGTGCCCATGTGACGCTAACTGAAAGTAGGGTAAAACTACAAAAAACCCGTCTTGAGAAGTACAGGATAAAGGCACCATTCGATGGTGAATTGGTTCGTCCAACACCTGTGATCGGTCTTTATGTCAGACCTGGTGAACCGGTGTTTGAGATTGTTGATGTTGGTGAACAGAGAATAGAACTCAAGTTAACTCCTGAGGAATTATCTGGTCTGCTGGAAGGCAACTATGCGCTAATGTGTGAAAGCAACCCGATGACACTCGTCGCGATGTCACCGGTTGGCGAAATCAAAACAGGAATGACCTCTCTCGAAGCTCGCGGCTGTAAGAGGCAGCTGCTGCCAGGGCAACATGTCAGCATCAATCTTGTCGAAACAAGTTATGCAGACCTCCCTCAGCAGAGCATTTTGAATGATGATGATGGTGAGTATGTATACGTTGTCGAAGAGAAAACAGTCAGCCGACGTGATCCCAGAAAACTGGAGGTTGGTGAAAGCATCATCGTTTTGGGAACAGACAAAGTGAGCCCTGGTGACGTCGTGACACCTATTAACTTAGATGCTGACTCATAAAGTCATCGGGAATCGGGATAGCACATAATGATTGAGCTACTTACTCGCCAGCATCGCGCGGTTAATATCTGTTTCGTCCTGGTCTTTGCTTTCGGATTCTTATCCTTAAGCAAGCTGGGTAGGGAGGAACTACCTGAATTTGGTGGTGAGGGGCTCAATATCCACGCGGTTCTGCCTGGTGCCACCCCCGATGAGATGGATATGAAGGTTGCAAGACTCCTGAACAATGAGATCGTAGGCATACCCGGTGTTGATGAAGTCAGCAGCTACTCAAAGGACGGATTTGTTTCACTCTCCGTGAGTGTTAAACGAGATGAAACAGACCTGGATGGTCTACGAAGAGAAATTGCCCAACTCGTCACTCAGGTACCAAACTTGCCGCCTGATCTCGAGGGGCCTTTCGTCAGTCGTCAGTTTGATCGTATTTTTCCGCCTGTGACATTATTGTTTAAAGGCGGTAACGAGGTTGAGCGTCACAATGCCTGGGTTTCGGTCGAACAGACGCTGCTGGCTCTTCCTGAACTTGACGAACTGGAGGTGCTCGGAGACAGAGAACGTCGTATCGAGGTTAGAGCCAATCCAATAACACTTGGACATGCCGGGATGCGATTAGATGAATTGGCAGGGAAAATCCAGGCCTCAGTGACCGATGCCGGAGCAGGCACTTTGCGTAGCCAACTCGGTACATCCAGGATCAGGACACTTCAGCAACCTGACAGCGCAAACTCGTTAGCAGAAACCAGGCTATCATCGAATCTTGGTGTTCTACCACTGTCATATTTTGCAGAAGTGATTGAAACCCTTGCACCTGAAGAGGTGAGGATTGTTCATGATGACGAGGTGGCCTGGTATATCAATATATACCGTCGTAAAGGCAGCAATGTGACTGATCTGTCGACCAAGATTAGGCGGATTGTTGCCGATCTGAACGATCAGTTCGAAAGTGACGGGAAAGATTTTCAGATTACCGTCTTGCATGACAGGAGTAGTATCGTAACACGCAGCCTTGGCGAGTTAAGTTCATCGATTACGATTGGCATGGGTCTCGTCTTTCTTATCCTCTGGATATTTCTGGGTACTCGAAATGCGATTTATGCAGCAATCGGTATTCCGTTCTCTTTCTTTGCAGCATTCATTGCGATGGACCTGCTTGACCTCAGCATCAACACACTGACGTTATTTGGACTGGTCCTGGTGACTGGCATGGTGGTTGATGATGCGATTGTGGTACTTGAGAATGTGGATACAAAGATCTCAGGTGGATTCCAGTCTGTTGATGCAATAGTCGAAGGAATAAGAGAGGTTGCACCTGCTGTTGTGGCAGCCACGGGGACGACGATTGCAGTCTTTATGCCGTTGATGCTGATGAGTGGAGGTATGGGGCAGTTCATAAGCCAGATTCCCCAGGTTGCGATACTTGCACTGATAGCATCTCTCGTAGAGTGCTTTATTGTCCTGCCTATCCACATTTATGGCGGTGGTAAATCCAAAGTTCGAAAAGATGCGATCAATGATGAATCTGGAGGATGGAGATCGAAACTCCGTCGGTGGATGGTTAAAGCTGCAGATATGTTTTCCGTCTACTCCGGAAAACTCGTCAAATATCCCTACTGGTCACTGGCGGGCTTTGCCAGTTTGTTGGCGGTTACCTCTGTCATCGCTTATATGACCATGGATTTTACCCTGCTTGAATCAACAGAAACTCGATCGATGAAATTCCATGTGGAATTTGATCAAACTGTGGATATTGAATCAACCTACCAGCTTGTTGACTTCGCGATGAACAATGCCAGGAAGGTTGAACCTGGAATAAAAGATATTGTATTGATAGCTGGCTTCAGGAACTTCAATTATCAGCGTGAAGTACGAGAACATTTGGGTATGATCGAGGTACTGCTAACGGATGAAGCCATTAAAAAAGGAAGTGCGCCAGCAATCGTAAAAGAGCTTGAGGCGAGATTGACAAAACTTCCCGGGTTAGTTCGAATCCAGAGGAGTATGGAAAGTAACCGACCGCCTACAGATGTGCCCGTGCAGATATACCTTTACGGCGAGGAGACAGAAGCGTTGAGGCAAACGTCACAGCGCGTGAGGACTGCTCTGGCATCTATTCCTTCGATTCAGCATATCTCTGATCCGATGGAGGATGGGATACTTGAGCGAGTATTTGAACTTGACTCATCTCGCATAAGTCATTATGGCCTCACCAGTGACCTGGTTGCTGGTCTCTTGCGCACGTCGATTACCGGGAAAAAGGTTGGCAAAGTGGATAGAGGTAACGAGGTTATCGATGTCTACGTAACTTCAAATCCAGGGCAACAGCCCTATAGCGTTATTACCCAGACAGATGGTTCAACAATTCCTCTAAGTGAATTAGGCAGGTTCGTAACGCGGACATCACCTGAAGCGATTGAGAGATTCCAGGGGCGCAGATATATTTCGATTACAGCAGAGGTTGATGAGGCGATACTGTCAGTATTCAAAACCCATCGGGAAATTGAAAAAGTGATAAACGATTCTGTGCTGTTGCCGGGTATAACATTTGAGCAACAGGGTGAATATAGCGATACCCAGGAGAGTATTGCCTCGATGATACAGGCAGGTCTGATTGGACTTGGTCTCTCATATTTTATCCTCACTCTCCTGTTCCGTTCATTTCTGCAGCCCATTGTTGTACTTCTCGCAATACCGCTGGCTTATATGGGGGTGGTCTGGGGAATGACACTGACAGGTACACCTCTGTCTTTAACCGGATTTATCGGCGTGGTGGGATTGATGGGGATAGTGATCAATGATTCACTGGTCTGGGTGAATTTCTACAATCGTGAACGAGGTAAGGGCATGAACTCAGCGGATGCTGCAGTACAGGCAGTCAGGCAAAGATTCAGACCGATCTGGTTAACGACGGTGACCACTGTCGGAGGTTTGCTACCGGTAAGCCTCAGCCAGAGTGCCGGTATTGCCAATGCCATGGCAACCACGATGGTATACGGGTTGGTGGCTGCGTCGTTTCTACTGCTACTGTTCCTGCCGATATGTGTTGTAGTGATGGATGACCTTGTTAGCAGTACCAGTTCGATCAAAGGCAGGATACTATCTGCCTATCTGAATCTTAATCGTCAGAGCACCATTTCATCTAAGGCGCCTGGTGAAGTTTGATGGTTGAATTCATCACAATCTTCGTGCATTTCTCGGTTTCATATCTGCACGTTCTATTTGCGTACCGATTTTATCCTCGTCGGAACGAGGATTTCGTTGTATTTCTATTCTGGATCATGATGATCCTATGGGCATTCATGCATGGTTTCTATGGCGTCGGCCTGCTTTTGGAAGAAATGGAGTTATACAACTGGATCTACTACGCTTCGGTCTTTACCGCCTATTCTATTTTACCTTTTGTCACCGCCCTGTTCTTTCCAATCGTTTTTTCCGAGCTGACTGTGCCTCCGACAAAAAGCAATCCCCTGGCTTCTCTCCTCTTGATCATATCGCGGAATACAAGAACGATCTTCTATATGATGCTCGCGACATGTGTTGTCTTTTCCTTCTGGTCTTTAGCTCACCTATTCCCTCTGGAGAACTGGCGGGATAACTACGCTGATATCAAAGTGCTGTTTATTATGTTTGGGCTTGGTGCCTTGTTGCTACTCATGTTGTTGAGTGGTATTCGAGCAGAAAAGGGTTGGGGTGATACTCAATCAGCCTTAAGGGTTCTTTTCGGTGTAATTTTGTTACTGTGGGTTTATGAGTATTTTGTTGAGTTTGAGACCTGGAGTATAGGCCCGGTTGTATCAACAGTCGCTTTTTCATTTGTATTTAGCTGGTACCGGTTCAGATTGCAATTTATGGATATGATACTTAACCAGAGCGTTAGTATGATAATGCTGGTAGTAATTGCTATTGGTCTTGAGCAACTTGTTTCGTCCAATCCGAATCTCTCGAGGAATCTACAGCTATTCTGGATAACAACTTATCTTCTGATCGCAGGAATAGTATTTCGCCAGATCATTCAATGGTTTTCACTATTATGGGCGCCTGATGAGAGAGTGCTACAGGCGATGCATTCAGAATTGCCTGCGAGACTTGCACTTTGTGAGACTGAGGAAGCCGCTACCATTGTGACAGAGAATTTCATCAGGGATGTTTTCCACAGTGAAGTGAGCATAAATGGTCCATCCGAGTTTGATGTGGAAAACTCTCTCATTCTCAACGGAGATCCTGTTATCGAGATGAATCTGGGTTATATTCGTGGATGGATTCCATGGTTGTCACAAGCCAATAACTGGGCCAGAACCGCAGCATTATACCTGCAGAGTCATCTTCAGATTAAGAAGTCACACACTAATTTAATGAAAGCTGAAGCACTTTCAACGCTTGCTGCACGAGCAGAATTAAATGCCATGCGAGCCCAGATCAGACCGCATTTTCTGTTTAATACACTGAACTCGATTCATAGTTTTGTCCGCGATGACCCGGATCAGGCTGAGCAGGTCATCGAACGACTATCAGACTTAATGCGGAGCGTGTTGACATCTCCGGATGAAGATTTGATTCTCCTTGAAAAAGAGCTATCAGTGGTAAGCAACTATCTGGCGATTGAAAAGTCCAGGTACGGTGAAAGACTGCTATTTGAACTTCAAGTGCCAGATGAACTCCTGAATCATGAAGTTCCACCGTTTTCGCTACAGCCATTGGTTGAGAATGTGATCAAACATGCAGTGGATGGCCAGTTTGAACCCGTTCACCTGCGTGTGGAAGCTTTGATTGATGATGGGTACCTGATCATCCGGGTAGTTGATGATGGGCCGGGTCTTGTTGGGGTGAGTGAGGGACTGGGTATTGCGACAAGAAATATCAGGGATAGGCTATCCAGACTTTATGGCAATGATGCTGATCTTCAAATCAGGACCAATGAAATGGGTGGAGTGACCGCAGCCCTCCGGTTGCCAACTGAAGCGCTTGCTGATCAGGGACATGAAAAAGCTTAAGGTGCTAATCGTTGACGAT
>CAZJRI010000151.1:3415-12395 GCA_964548025.1 uncultured Pseudomonadales bacterium | reverse complement strand
TACGTCATCCCCATGTCACTGGGGTCCGCTGCGAGTATCCGGGTGGGTTTTTTTGTGGGCACCAGGGATTTTAACAGGGCGAGACAAGTTGCCAAGACAGCCTTTGTGCTATCGTTGGGATACGCTTTTTTTGCCAGCGCCGTTCTTGTGCTGGGCAGAGAGTTGATTCCAGGCATTTATACTGACGACCCGGCAGTTTTTACCATTGCATCCAGTCTATTAATTATTGTCGCAATCTATCAGATCGCCGACTGTACCCAGGCAACGATGGTCGGGGCACTTCGGGGATACAAGGACACGAGATTGCCGATGATATTTTCTTTCTTTGGATACTGGGTCTTGTCTCTGCCACTAGGTTCTGCGCTGGCATTTGGGTACTTCGGCCCTGCTTACGGTGTCTATGGCTTCTGGAGTGGTATGGCCTTTGGACTGTCGCTAGTCTGTTTGCTCATGGGCCACAGACTCTACAAGACGAGTACGGATGACAAACGCATCCTGGCCTATGCAGCAATCTGATGTCGGATGATCTTAAATGAGGTGTTGAAAACGAAGAAATCAGGCAGGAATAGAGGCACCCATTATTCGACTCAGATGACAAAATGGTAATCCTGTCTCATCGCGCCAGTTATTGAACGCGGTCTGAACCGCAGTCATCGCTTTCTTGCTGGTCGGTTCTTTATCGACAACACGCTCAGCAACCAACACCTTAACGACATCCTTACTGAAGACGAAAGTGTCTTTTCCCATGAACCTCAAAAAATACTGACCGGTGTGGCCGCCGAGTCGACTGCCGTTTTTCTTGAGGTAGAGTAGTAATCCAACAAGGTCATCTTCTGGCCAGCCCCCCAGAAAATTGCCGAATGATTCATGCTGCGAGGCAATATCCATCACGAAGACGGCGTTTTCTCTGGTTGCCTTGATCTTGGTGTGATTGCGAATAATTGATGCATCCTGCGCAATACTCTCGAGCCGCTCATCGCTGAAGTTGGCAACAGCCCTTGGATTAAATGACGCGAATGCCTTCTCGAAATTAGGCCATTTGTTGTCGACGATCTTCCAGACAAAGCCGGACCTGAAGATACACTTTGCCATCTCTTCCAGGTAATCTGCATCGGCAATCGCCTTCAATTCTTTTGCAGATTTAGGCTGGGGCAGAGCAGCTATTAATTCGGCCTCGCCCTTGTTCGCCACCGCCTGTTCGTAAATCTTCCCAAAGCTCGTATTTCTAACGTCGTTCATCAGGGATTCCTCTTAACTTCGCTTTGATGGAAATTGAATTATCTTGGCTGTCAGACTGGCGATTTTGTTCTTTGGTTTCGTGAACTCCTTAAATGCCGCCGTGATCTTCGGAGATATCTCGTCATAACGTAGCCAGTCATCTTCTCCGGAAATTTCACAGGCATTATAGTCTGCATGGTACTTGCCAGAAACAAAATAGTGCCTGGAGAAATCGCGGCCTGTTTCATTGAGATGAGATGGTTTTAATTCGCCGTGGAGCACCGTTGTGAGAAATTCCGGACCAGTTAAATCCTGCATGCGGACTCTCGCGATTGACGAGGCAGCGGATCGATCAAGTTGCGGGTCAAGCAGGTTATTCGAAACCAGCCAGGCGACGTAGGTACCGAGCAACTCGACGTTTCGGGACGGACCACTCAAATGTAATGTTTCATAGACTTCGGACATATCAGGCATCTTCAATTACGGGATGGATCGGATTGAATAAAATGAATAGGGATATCAGGGTGCAAAACTTGATTGGGTCTGCACGCCCCAGCGCCCGTTGATCTTTGCCACAATCCACATAGATGGATAATGCCCGATGATGTCATCGGAATGCTTGCTGGCATGGGTATATATTTCTGTCATTTCCTTGTTCCATGTTGTTTCTGTACGGATCTAACCAGAAGGTGAAGGGGTAAACAAGGCAAGCTGAAATAAGTCGCCTGGTTTCAATTCGGTTAGATTGGTGTAATAACTTTCCGCCAAGTAATCGGAAATACCAGCCTGGGGAAGGTCA
Organism: uncultured Pseudomonadales bacterium; assembly: GCA_964548025.1. GTDB lineage: Bacteria > Pseudomonadota > Gammaproteobacteria > Pseudomonadales > Azotimanducaceae > JAHRVQ01. The sequence continues at coordinate 10,378 of CAZJRI010000151.1, read as the reverse complement.
AAACAGAATCTCGCCAAGACTATCTTTTTTTCTGGAAGTTGACCAGCCCGGGAACATACATCCTGAGATTTAGGGTGTAGTTTGGCTGAGAATCTTTCAAATTAGACCAACTCGAATTATATTCACCTTTAACTACATCTAGTTTTGAGAGAGATAGTGAATTCCAGTGATTTGCAGTTCAAGACGAAGCTTGAGCTCAATGTAGATATACCCTGTCGGGTCTATCTGCCTGAGGGCTATGCTGACCAAGGACCTGCATCTCCAGTGTTGCTGTTTTTGCACGGTGCGGGTGAGAGAGGAAGTGATCTTAAGGCTTTAACCGACACGGCCTTGCCTAAACATATAGAAGAAGGTTTGCAGTTGCCTTTTGTTACTGTCTGCCCGCAGTGTCCTGAAGGCAGTTTCTGGAACGAACGCGAGCTTTTGGCGTTGCTTGATAAGATAGTTGAGGATTACAACATTGATCAAACCCGAATCTACCTGAGCGGGTTGAGTATGGGTGGAAGGGGTACGTGGCAACTGGCTGATCTGGCGTTTGACAGGTTTGCAGCCATTGTACCGATCTGCGCACCTTTCTACTGGGTCAACCCTGAGAATTTCACGAACCTCCCGATCTGGTGTTTTCACGGCGTGATGGATTCGGTGATCCCTGTTACCGAATCAGTGAAAATGGTCAGGCGTTTGAGGGAAGCAGGTTGCGATATTGAATTTACGACTTACGCTAATACTGACCATGATTCATGGACAGAGACTTATACGAATCCGAAGGTATATGAATGGCTGTTGTCGCATCAGCGGCTTGATAAATAAAAACTGAATTGAGGCGAAGACATGTTGGTAACGAGAATATTTACCGGAGATGATGGGGAGTCCCATTTTGAAGATATTGATGTGGAACTTGAAGATCTTGGTCCTGGCGGACAGATGTCAAAACCCGTTGAAACCAAATCGGTCATTTTTAGAGAAACGTCTGGTGACTACAATTTGGACTTTCATTGTGCTCCGAGACGTCAATATGTTGTGAATCTCTCAGGCTCAGTTGAAATTGAAATCGGCTCCGGCGAAAAACGACTGCTTGGCCCGGGATCAATATTGCTCGCTGAAGATACGACAGGTAGAGGTCACATCAGTAGGGCTGTTGGAAATGAAGAGCGCAAGAGTCTCTTCATCGCACTTAAATAAATCAACTGGCTTCAGCGTCTACTGAAACTAACGCGCAGTATAACCGCCATCAACCGGTAAAATTACGCCGGTAATAAAACTCGCATCGTCACTCGCAAGAAATGATGCCACGGAAGCAATTTCTTCCGGTTGACCGAGTCTGCCCATTGGGTGAAGCGCTTCCAGAAAATCGGTACCCTGGGGGATATCGCGCACTTCCTCGGTCATCGGTGTTTCAATATAACCCGGTGCGATTGCATTAACCCGAACGCCCTGCTTGCCAAAAGTTACGGCGAACTGTTTGGTAAGACCGGCAACGCCGTGTTTTGCGGCGACGTATGCGCCTGCGCCGGGTTGCAAGGCTGCATCAGGGTCCTGCATTGATTGCAGTCCAACAAGCCCGACCAGTCCTGCGACGGATGCCGTATTGATAATTGATCCACCGCCATGCTCCGCGAGGAAAGGTGCGCCGTGTAGCAAACCAAAATAAACACCGGAGAGATTAATCGAGATGGTCTTGTCCCAGCCGAGTCCACCACCGCCAATACCAGCGTTATTGAAAATGACCTGCAATCCACCGAATGTTTCTGCCGTGTCGTGTATGGCCGCTTTGACAGCGGCTTCTTCCGCAACATCGAGTTCCATCGCTTCAGCCATACCCCCTTGTTGAGCGATGACATTGGCGGTTGTTTTTGCGCCTTCAATGTCCAGGTCAGCGCACATAATAGCTGCGCCATCTGTCGCCATTCTTATGGCGGATTCACGCCCGATGCCACTTGCAGCACCGGTGATCAGTGCAACCTTGTTTTCCAGACTATTCATTTCAGCCCCCTCAAATGGAATGACGTTACTTTTGCTAACAAGACCGATTATGGCATCAAGCCGGGGTGATTGCCCGTTCAGTATGAATGTTGCATTGCGGTAGCAAATCTACCTCAATATAATTCTGCATGAGTTCATAGCAGCACATACAGCAGGTCTCAGGAGAGTTGATGATGAAAACAAGATTGGTTGTGATTCTTTTTCTCAGTCTGCTGATACCGGAGGTCCTGGCAGATGAAATCTCTCCCGGGATCTACAGGACACCGGAATCCCGCTTTGAAAACCTTAAAGACTTTCCATACCAACCAAACTACAAACAGATCGGTAAATATCGAATTCACTATATTGATGAGGGCTCTCGCGACGCTGCGCCGATTCTGCTGATTCACGGGGAGCCGACCTGGAGCTACCTGTTTCGCAAAATGATCCCGATTCTGACGGCTGCTGGCCACAGGGTAGTAGCCCCGGACCTGGTTGGGTTTGGTAAATCGGACAAACCTGCGAACAAGGATGACTACAGCTACCAGATGCAGGTGGATGTCATGAACGAACTGGTAAAACAACTTGACCTGAGGGATGCGACAGCTTTTGGTCAGGACTGGGGAGGATTGATAAACCTGAGAGTTGTCGCTGCACAGCCTGATCGATTTGCACGGGTGGTGGTTTCCAATACGGCTTTGCCATCGGCGAGTGGTGTTCAGGGCTGGATCGGTTATCCGCTATTCAAGCTGGCGGTCTGGCGGGAAGGTGCGATGACTTTTGAAGAGTTGCAGGCAAATATCACATTTCCCCGATGGGTTGCATACAGCTACCATGTAGAAGAATTGCCAATTGGTAATGTGATGTCTTTCCTGGGAGGTGGTGAGAGCGTAAGAGCGGCCTATGAGGCACCTTTTCCCGATGTAAGGTACAAGGCCGGTGCACAGATTATGCCTTACCTGGTCCCATCTCAATTACGAGTAAATGAAGAAGCCTGGGCTGTCTTTGAATCATGGAACAAACCATTTCTGGTTGCCTTCACGGACTCAGATCCGATCACCCGTGGGGGAGAACAAACATTTATAAGGCGTGTACCGGGTGCCATCAATGTCACCATCTCTGGTGCTGGTCACTTTGTCCAGGAAGACGCAGGACCAGAGCTTGCCAGGATGATGAACGCCTTTATTGCCGGAGAAGAAGTGGAATCTGTCAGCGTTGAAAGCAATCCTGTGAATACGGGTGATCCGAAGAGTACTCGGGGAAATGACAACAACGCGAGCGGATCTGAATTGAGTTCAACCAGACAAAGTGAGGAATACATGAAAGTAAAGAACAGTGTAAGACCTAACGAATCTCAAATGGCGGGATTCACAGAAGCAGGTCACGATAAACCCATCTACATGGTGAATCTTTTGAAATTCAAGGAGAAGGCTGAATACGAAGACGGAAGGGAGACGAACCTGAGCGGCGAAGAGGCCTATGGTATTTATACCGCAGGTGTCAGTGAATTGCTGAGAGAATTCGGTGGCAAGCCCGTGTTTGCAGGTGATGTTGAACGACTGATGCTCGGTGAAGTTGAAGATCTCTGGGACAAGGTTGCCATCGCCATGTATCCGTCGAGGAAAGCCATGCTGGATATGATGATGTCAGAGAAAATGCCAGAGATTGGCGTCCATCGTGCGGCGGGACTAGCGGGTCAGCTCAATATTGAAACTGTTATACCCGAAGGGAATACGTTTGAGTAGCGGCTGAGGCGATCACGGTGCCAGGCTTGAACGTGCTTTAACGCCCCATTTTCCTTCTTCCTTCGTCATGATATACAGGGACTGGTAGCTCCCCAGATCATTGTTGTCTTTGTCGAATCTCTGGAAGACGGTCGAAACATGAACCTTGTCAGGCGATACCATCGTAATATCCCTTTTAATCCAATGAGAATGATCCCAGCCATTTCCGGTGAGGAATTCGAATACCTTCCTGTCTGCAAATTGTTCCCGATTATCGAATATAGCGACATTGCCGCTCGCGAATCTGACATGCGGATAGTTCAGCGTCTTCGACCATGCGTCCATGTCTCGCGAGTTAAAGGCGATCATCCATCTGTCCAGCGCCTGCATGGCGGCTTTTGCCGGGTCTTCGTCTTCGGCATCTACGCTTAACGGAATGAAGCAGACCATGAATGTGAAGAAGACTGACCGGGAGCGGTTGATCCAACAACGAGTTAAGTTGTTGCGTTGGCTGGGCGCACTTCCATAGCGATTATTCATGCCGGGATTCCTAACTGAATGACATCCAAGAGTAAACGCAATCAGTTGCCCTGACAAACTGTTTGGTCTCTGATCCTGATCTGTTGATGATGGAATGCGCCGGATTTCCTTGACCCTATGAACATATTTGCTGATGATCGTCGTCTGTATGGTAGCTGTATCAGTAAATGATGAAATTAATGTTTGGAATAAGATCGCTTGTCGTTGTACTAACATGTTTATCCGTTCTCGGACTGTCTCCTCATGCAATCTCAAAGGAATCGATGAAGAGTGGTGATGGCCACTGCGAATACTATAAGCCCGGCCAAAAAAACCTCTATTGGGGTGACCTGCATGTGCATACGGCCTACTCTCTGGACGCCTATGCATTTGGCACATTGAAAACACCGAGAGAAGCCTATTCGTTTGCACGAGGCAATGAGACCGTCATGCCGGATGGATCCAGAGCAAGGCTTGATCGACCCCTTGATTTCGCTGCTGTGACTGATCATGCCGAATGGTTCGATCTCATGCATGTTTGCACAGATCCGCAGAAACTGGATGATCCGTATTGCAACAGGCTTCGCAGTGAGAGTTCGATGGAGAAAGGTAGTTCACTCTTTGCGGATTATGTGATTCCAACGATAACAAAAGAGGCGCCGATGATGACGCCCGTCTGCACTGCAAACCCCGAACGATGTAAAGCGGCAAAAATAAGTCAATGGCAGCGGATTCAACAGCAGGCCAATGATGCGAATGATCCCTGCCATTTCACTGCGCAAATCGGGTATGAATGGTCCTATACAAAATCATTCAGTCATTCTCACCGCAATATCATCTTCGCAAATGAAAACGTTACAAAGGATGCCATTGATTACATTCGATACCCGGATCTGACAAAGTTATGGCAGCAGTTGGAATTGCAATGCGAGACCAAGAACGGCTGCGACGTTATCGCGATACCGCATAATACCAATATGGGCGACGGTATGACCTTTGATGTGGAAACCGCCAGCGACAGGGCGCTTCAATTGCGGTCCAGATATGAGCGGCTGGTGGAGATACACCAGGAAAAAGGAAACAGCGAATGTCTCTCACCACTGAAGTCTGATGAATCCGGTGATTGCGGATTCGAAAACTATCTGACCAATCATTCCAGACCGAAAGCCAGGGCAGATTTCACCGATGCCGAATGGACCAAAATGCGAAGCACTTATGTGCGAGGTCTGTTGCTTCGAGGTCTTGCGGCCTACCAAACGTCCGGTTCTGAACGTCGCAATCCATTGCAGTTGGGCGTCATCGGCTCAACTGACAATCATACCGCGACGCCCGGTCATGTTAATGAAGCGGCCTGGCAGGGCGCAGTTTTTGGACTCGGTGATTTCGATAGAACGATGTCGCGGCGCACTTTCAATCCTGGCGGGCTGGTCGCTGTCTGGGCTGAGGAAAATACCAGAGAAAGCATCTTTGCTGCTCTCAAGAGAAGGGAAGTCTATGCAACGAGTGGTCCCCGCATCATGGCGAAGCTGTCAGCATCGATTGACGGTAAAGCGCTCGATTGCAGCGGTTCAGAATCTGATGATTCAGGGGTTGTTTCCATGGGGGGTGAATTCAACAATTCGATTGGTGCGCCACGATTCAGAATTCAGGGGCGCTTCGACAAGACGCCACTCGAATCTATTGAGATCATCAAAGGCCAATACAAAAATGACAAACTTGAAGAATCCAGGATGGAAATCTGGGCTCGCAAAAAAGAGGAAGGAAAAAGCATCTGCCAGATCTGGCGCGACCCGGATTTTGATCCAAAGGCACCGGCATTCTGGTATGCACGTATCAAAGAGTCAATGACGCCAAGATGGTCATCGCGATTATGCCGGAAGGCGGATCGATGCGATGAGTTCCCCGGTGCCGATATAGAGATACAGGAACGTGTCTGGACATCGCCGATCTGGTACCTGCCTGAGTGATGTGTTGTGAATTCAGCAACGGTATTAAACCGTCTGCCCCGATCCGGGAACCAATCGAATACAAATTACACACGATAAAATAAGAAGGTGGCTAATTATGCTTCAGGAGATCGTGCTCTACCCTGCGCTCGCTTTGGGATTTTGGACTTTCGGCATACTGATAATGATCCCTTTAAAGAGAAGCCGCGCGAGACAAGAGGGGCTTGTAACAATTGATGATTTTGCGCTGGGAGAGTCTGCAAATGTTCCGGCAAATGTCTCACTGATTAATCGAAACTATATGAATCTGCTTGAAATGCCGGTTCTGTTCTACGCGGTTTGCCTGATGTTTTATGTGACCGGTTCCGCGACGATGGTGAGTGTGGTTTTGTGCTGGGTATATACCTCAATCAGAATTGTTCATACGCTTGTGCATCTCGGGTATAACAATGTGGCTCACAGGCGGGGGGTCTTTGCAGGCAGTAATGTTTTGCTGCTGGTGCTGTGGGTGATTATGACGAACAATATCGTCTGATGCCCAATTGAATTCACATAAGTGTTGCCAAAATGCTTGCCCTGAGAAGTCGAATGATCAGCTAGCTAACAGATAAACAACAGTAGCTGACAACGTTGTGAGAATAGTGGGTGGTTCATCGAGATCTTGTGAAAGACAGAGTGTGTTTTGAAAGCAAATAGATTAAGCCATATCGTGATTCGCATCGATAATGAGGATGCTCTGGTACCCCTCTACACAGCAATTTGTGAAAGCGATCCAATAACTTCAATTGCATCTGATCAGAGTGCCCGATTCA
>CAZJRI010000151.1:0-3360 GCA_964548025.1 uncultured Pseudomonadales bacterium | reverse complement strand
GTGGTACTGGCAGTACCACAACACAATTCGGAATCAGGCACGGGGGCTTTTCTTTCGAAGAGTCTGGCGTCAAGAGGTCCTGGCCTGCATCTTGTGGGTGTGCTTACAGAGGAGCTTCAGAATACGAGTAATAGTCTGCTGAATGCCAATGCCCGGCTATTAAGTCATCACGATCAGGTGTTCGTACATCCCGGGTCCGCGAACGGTGTCCTCGTACAGCTAATTCCCGGGCATGAGACCAACGAGCAGACAGACGCAGGAAACACTCACCTAGATCACGTTGCCGTTGCAGTCAGAGATCTTGCAACAGCGAGCGTGAATTGGGAATTGATTTGCGCCTCCCCACCGTTTCACATGGGAGTGCATCCAGCATCAAATGGCAGCTTCGAAGCGACGAGATTTGTCTTAGATGGTCAGATGATCGAACTGATCAGCCCAGTAAAAGAAGAATCTTCAGTGGTTGCCAACCGACTTCGGACTCATGGCGAGGGTGCACAGACTGTTGCCCTTGTCGCCCGCAACCTTGATGCTACTTTGGCCAGACTCAGGGAATTAGAAGCGCGGCTGATCTGGCAAGACCCCCACTGGTTTGTTCATCCAGGTGATACAGGGGGAGTCCTGATCCAAATTACTCCAAGGATTGAACATGCATCCTGATTGGTGAGTGTGGTTTTGTGTTGGATTTTAAACCGCGATTAGAATTATTTAGACGTTTGTAGATCTCGGATCTAACAATGTAGCTCACAGGGGGGTGCGGCAGTTAAGGTTGGAATAATTGGGGTCAGTGTAAAATTTACAAATAGATCACTCCTACTCAAGCCAATCAGGACCAAGTATCGGATAAAACTGCGAATGACTCGTGAGATCTCCGCATTGTATCCTCGGCTCAGATTACCTGTCCCGCAGTGGGCGATTTAAATCAGATCTTCGCCGTAACCGAATTGTTAAGAGTTTGTAAATTTTACACTGACCCCAATTATCTTCTGCTTTACAATTCTGAAGACAGGCGATCATCCTCGAGAGCCTTTTCGATGAGATCACACCAGGCTTCAAAGAGTTGCCCCTTATACTTGTCGTTATTATGCATACCACGTTGTATGACCATACCTCGAAACAGGTAGATGCTGAGTTCAATCGCATCCTGAACGCGCTTACGGGATTCTTCGGTGAAGGCAAGGCTTTCAGCGACCGAGCGCATTGAAACAATGGATTTGGCATCCAGATCTGCAAGGAGCGCTCTTAGCTCGGGGTCGGTGCGAGCGGCGACCATTGCCTCCATGGCAGTTTGCATATACTTGTCGCTCATCATGGCGCCCCAGATAAGACTGAGGATCTGTCGCAGGGATCGATCAGTTTCCTCGATGCTGGTGATGCTCTGGAGAATATGTGCCTCTGATTGCCGGGCGAGTTCTTCGATAGCGGCCATAAAAAGAGACGTTTTGGTGGGGAAATGATGTGTCTGGGCACCGCGTGAGACGTTGGCTTTCCTACAGATTTTGGGCGTACTGGCACCAGCCCAGCCCTCTTCCAGTATGACTGTCAGAGTGGCATCAAGAAGACGGGCGCGCATGACCTTGCTACGGTAATCACCCGAATCTTGCATTGTTTCTGATTCCACATTTTTCTCCCGGTGCTTGACCTGTATTTTAAAACAGACTAACCTGTATGTAAACAAACAGAACGGTCTGTTTCTAAATGGAGTAACATCATGCCAAAACTCTCAGTGTCCGCACCAATAGAACCGGTAAGGCTCTATTCAGGGGAGCCGCAACACGAGGTTTTTCCCCATACCAAGGACATCTATCCCACCAGTAAGATGAAGCGATCTGAAGCACCGTACACGTTTCCCGACGGTGAAAAGGTTGAACTAACGCAAACATATCGGTTTGACGGCGAAATCCGGTCGAGTGAGGACTTCCTGAGTGAGACAGACACAGCGGCCCTGCTGGTTCTTAAGGATGGTTCGATCCAATGCGAACGGTACATGCTCACAGGAGGCTGCGATGTTCACTGGATGTCCTTTTCCGTGGCCAAAAGTTTCCTGTCGGCGCTCATCGGGATCGCTATAGAGGAGGACCTTGTCGGCAGTATTGAAGATCCCATTACGCAATATGTCCACTCGCTGTCTGGCTCTGCTTATGATGGCGTGCGCATTAAGGATGTACTTCAGATGTCATCCGGCGCTCGATGGAATGAAGACTACAGTGATCCTGATGCCGACATTCACGGCTACACCGCGGTGATGTCCGGTAAAGGGTCTTTCGATAAGTTTATTGAGAATATGAAATGCGAGCGTGAGCCAGGTACCTTGTGCCACTACAACTCAGGAGACACCCAGGCATTAGGCATGTTGCTGGTTCGAGCTACCGGACATTCGATCACGGCCTATATGCAGGAGAAACTATGCGAGCCCTTGGGTATGGAATCAGAAGGGTATTGGTTGCTCGATTGTGAAGGCATGGAGCTGGCAGCAGGTGGTGTCAATCTGATTGCCCGTGACTTTGCGCGACTCGGAGAACTGTATCGAAACAAGGGTGTCTGGAATGGAAAACAGATTGTACCTGCCAACTGGGTCACCGACTCAGTCACACCAGATGCGCCGCACCTCATGCCTGGACAGGTGATCGTCGGAGGACATGTCTTTCCGTTTGGGTATGGCTACCAGTGGTGGATTCCAGAAGGGGACCGGGGTGAATTTGCTGCGATCGGTGTCTACAACCAGTTTGTCTACGTTGATCCTTCACGCAATGTTGTCATCGTCAAGCTATCTGCTAATCGTGCTTACGGTACCTCACCGGATGAGTCGACTAATCGTGAGGCTGAAACCATGGAGTTTCTGCGTGCAATCGCCACGAGCCTATAAACAAAAAGTCAGGAGAAAATATTGATGAATAACGCCGATACTGTAAGAGAAGCATGTCGAGTGATCTGGACGGAGGGTGACTTGTCCAGAGTCAGTGAATTCTATGGGGATAATTTTAGTACGGATTACCCAATCACGAAATGGGGAAACGGGCTTGAAGGGTTGAAGAAACTGGCCGAAGCGCAGCGCGGGGCATTCCCTGACTACAGGGAACAGATAGATGAACTCTACGAGGCGGGCGACGATATCATTGTGGTTCTCACTATTCGTGGCACTAACACAGGTCCAATGGAGGGGCTTGAACCAACAGGCCGAGAGGTGGAATTCAGAGATGTCACCATATGTCGTGTTGAGGACGGCAAGATTGTCAAACAGTCGGGGCTTAGCGACTACTTTACCGTATACCAACAACTTGGGTTACTGGATCCCTCTGATGGTGCGTGAATAATTGGGGTCAGTGTAGAATGGCACTTACTTAAGCTTCTTCGGATGACCAA
>CAZJRI010000150.1:0-12427 GCA_964548025.1 uncultured Pseudomonadales bacterium | reverse complement strand
CGTGCATTGAAAGATGCAGACGTGATTAAGGAAAGTATTCAATACGCGAAGGTGATGTTGTCGGGAGAGATCAACAAAGCCATTACGTTGAAGGGTATTGGAGCGAGTAAAGGTGCCAGGGCCGCAATTGAGTCGGCTGGTGGCAGTGTTGAAGATTAATTTGAGAGTGTTGATACAGTAAATGACCAGTTCACTGGCAAGAGCAGGAGGCGCGGGCGGCGGATTAACCGAATTGCGCAGCCGACTATTGGTCGTGCTGATCGCGATCGTTGTCTATCGAATCGGCAGTCATATTCCTGTGCCCGGCATTGACCCGGAAAGGTTGAGATTACTATTTGATCAGAATCAGGGTGGCATCCTTGATCTGTTCAACATGTTCTCAGGTGGTGCGCTGGAGCGAATGAGTATATTCGCACTTGGCATCATCCCGTATATATCGTCTTCAATTATTACGCAGCTTCTGGTGGCAACCACACCGTCTCTGCAACAGTTGAGAAAAGAGGGTGATGCAGGCAGAAGAAAGATTTCTCAGTACACCCGCTACGGCACTTTGGCGCTGGCATCGGTACAGGGATTGGCATTCAGTAGTGGTCTTGCCTCGCAGGGTCTGGCCTATGCAGGTAATTTTGCTTTCCACTTCGTGGCTGTTGCAACGCTGGTTACCGGTACGATGTTTTTGATGTGGCTGGGTGAACAGGTAACAGAAAGAGGCGTGGGTAACGGAATTTCGATCATCATCTTTACCGGTATCGTATCGGGCTTTCCAAGTGCTATTGGTCAGTCATTCGAACAGGCACGGCAGGGTGAGATTCCGATCCTTGGCTTACTGCTCATAGGTATGCTGGCAGTCGCGGTCGTGGCTTTCGTGGTCTATGTCGAACGGGGTCAGAGGCGCATTACAATCAACTATGCGCGCAGGCAGCAAGGCAGAAAGCAATATCAGGCACAGAGCAGCCACTTGCCTTTGAAGGTGAATATGGCAGGTGTGATTCCGGCAATTTTTGCCAGCAGTCTGTTGCTGTTTCCGGCTTCGCTGGGGCAGTGGTTTGGGCAGACACCCGGCATGGAATGGTTGCAGGAATTGAGTTTGCAGATTTCACCAGGGCAGCCGCTGAACATTATTTTGTTTTCAGCAGGCATAATATTTTTCTGTTTCTGGTATACGGCAATTATGTTCAATCCGAAAGAGGTTGCAGACAATCTACAGAAGTCTGGTGCCTTTATTCCCGGTTATAGACCAGGTCAGCAAACGGCGAAACATATAGATACGATATTAACGAGGCTGACATTGTTTGGCTCGCTGTATATGACGGCAGTTTGCCTTCTGCCGCAGATACTGGTTGTTCAGTTTAATGTAACGTTCCAACTGGGCGGGACGGCATTGCTGATTGTTGTTGTGGTTGTCATGGATTTTATCTCTCAGATTCAGACCCACCTGATGTCACATCAGTATGAGTCATTGATGAAGAAGTCCAACCTTCAGAATTTTGGAAGACGTTAGATCAATAGGGTAGTTAAGCGGAGCAGGATATGAAAGTTAGAGCTTCAGTAAAAAAGATGTGTCGGAATTGCAGAATTATCCGGCGTAGAGGGGCTGTCAGGGTTATCTGTACAGAACCAAAACATAAACAGCGCCAAGGTTGATAGGAGCATTTAGATGGCTCGTTTAGCTGGAATTAACATTCCTGATAATAAACATGCAGAGATTTCCCTGACTTATATTTTTGGAATCGGTCGGCAAAAAGCGAAGGATCTGTGTTCGGCAACGAACGTCAGCCCGACAGCGAAGATTCAGGATCTCTCAGAAGAAGATCTTGACCGTCTGCGTTCTGAGATTGCCAAACTACCGGTTGAAGGTGATTTGCGACGTGAAGAACAGCTTAATGTAAAACGCCTGCTGGATCTCGGTTGCTACAGGGGGATTCGTCATCGTCGAAACCTGCCCTTGCGAGGTCAGCGGACGAAAACAAATGCCAGAACCAGAAAAGGTCCGAAACGACCTATTCGTAAATAGTATTAAAGTTGCAAACAACTTAAATAGAGCGAATTAACTTATATGTCTGAAACAGAAACAGAAGCAGAAACGGTAGAAGCGACAGATACGATTGCTGAAGCCGATGCGGGTGCTGATAAAGAGACAGCAACTGCACCAGCGCCAACCCGTCGTAAGGGAAAGCGTCAGGTGGTAGATGGTTTGGCTCATATTCATGCATCTTTTAACAATACGATCATAACGCTAACGGATCGTCAGGGTGGTGCGCTGGCGTGGGCAACTGCAGGTGGATCTGGATTCCGTGGAGCCAGAAAGAGTACGCCATTTGCTGCCCAGGTTGCAGCCGAACGCGCAGGGACAGCCGCGCTGGATTATGGTTTGCAAAACCTCGAAGTTTTTGTAAAAGGCCCTGGTCCCGGTAGAGAAGCCGCTGTAAGAGCCTTGAACGCTGTTGGCTACAGAATTACGAACATAACAGATGTTACGCCTATTCCACATAATGGTTGTCGACCACCAAAACGCCGCAGGGTATAGATATCCTCGACGGATAAGGAGATAGTTCATGGCCAGATATTTAGGCCCTACATGTAAATTAGCAAGACGAGAAGGTACCGATCTTTATCTCAAGAGCGGTGTGCGCCCGATCGAATCGAAGTGCAAGATCGACAATGCGCCAGGTCAACATGGTGCCCGTCGCACTCGTCTGTCAGACTACGCGATACAACTGCGGGAAAAACAGAAAGTTCGCCGGATTTATGGCGTACTCGAAAAGCAGTTCCGCAATTACTACAAGCGTGCCGACCGGCAGAAAGGTGCCACCGGTGAAAACCTTCTTAGAATTCTTGAACGTCGGCTGGACAACGTGGTCTATCGTATGGGATTTGGCTCGACCAGAGCCGAAGCCAGGCAACTGGTATCTCATAAATCAATTCTGGTTAATGGACATCTCACTAACATTCCGTCTTACCAGGTAGAAGCCGGTGATACGATCGCAGTACGTGAGAAATCCAAACAGCAGTTGCGTATTCAGGGGGCGCTGTCTATTGCCGCCAATCGGCAGGTTGAGTGGGTTGATGTAAACAGCGACAAACTGGAAGGTGTTTTCAAAGCGTATCCTGAAAGGGAAGAATTACCCGCTGAAATTAATGAAAACCTCATTGTTGAGCTTTACTCGAAGTAATCGCGCAGATTTGCAACGAATCAAATTAAGGAAATATCTTTAAAGGTAAATATATGGCCCATTCGTCATTAGAGTTTTTAACGCCCAAGCATATTCAAGTCGATCAGCAGAGTGATACCCGAGCAACGGTTGTACTGGAACCTCTGGAACGAGGCTTTGGACATACTCTGGGTAATGCTTTGCGACGTATTCTCCTGTCATCTATGCCGGGTTGTGCAGTTGTTGAAGCTGAAATTGATGGTGTTTTGCACGAATACAGTTCAATGGAGGGAGTACAGGAAGACGTGATTGAAGTTCTGCTGAACCTCAAAGGCGTAGCCGTCAAACTCAACGAATCAGATGAAGCCGAACTTGCCCTGGACAAACAGGGACCCTGTGTCGTTACAGCAGAAGACTTTCAGCTCGATCATGATATCGAAATAGCAAATCCGTCACATGTTATTGCTACGCTGAATGAGTCCGGTCGCCTGAATCTCAGGGCCCGTGTTGGCAGAGGTCGTGGTTATGAACCTGCTGACGTTCGAACCACCGATGAAGAACAGGGCAGAACTATCGGCAGCCTTTTGCTGGATGCATCCTATAGCCCGATTAGCAGGGTTGCCTATAAAGTAGACAGTGCGCGGGTCGAACAGAGGACCGACCTCGATAAACTGATTATCGATCTTGAAACCAACGGCACAATTGACCCGGAGGAAGCCATCAGACGCGCGGCCACCATCCTTCAGCAACAGGTCAATGTCTTTGTTGACCTGCAGAGTGAGAACGAGCCTGAGCCCGAGGAACATGAAGACGAAATTGATCCGATTCTCCTCCGACCTGTTGACGACCTTGAACTCACAGTTCGGTCTGCCAATTGTCTGAAGGCTGAGAACATTTATTACATTGGAGACCTGATTCGGCGCACCGAAGTTGAATTGCTAAAGACTCCTAATCTTGGCAAGAAGTCTCTGACCGAAATAAAAGATGTACTGGCTTCGAGAGGATTGTCCCTGGGAATGCGCCTTGAGAATTGGCCACCTTCCAGTTTGCGTGGCGATGACAGGGTTTTAGGTTAAATCGAAAATTATTGAAATAAGCGTTTTTAGGAAGTTTTCTCATGCGCCATAGAAAGAGTGGTAGACAACTGAACCGGAATTCATCGCATCGAAAGGCGATGTTTCGCAATATGGCGTGCTCTCTGATTGAGCACGAGGTAATAAAAACGACGTTGCCTAAAGCCAAGGAGTTAAGGAGAGTTGCTGAACCACTCATAACACTCGCAAAATCCGATTCAGTTTCAAACAGGCGATTGGCCTTTTCGAGAATGGGCAGCAAGGCAGCCGTTGGCAAGCTATTTGGTGACATAGGCCCGAGATATGTTGATCGGGCTGGTGGATATACCCGAATTTTGAAGTGTGGCTTCCGACCTGGTGATGCAGCACCGATGGCGTTCATTGAACTGGTTGATCGACCGATTCCCGATGTTGATGACGACTTCGATGACGACGACGATGAGGATTAACCTGGGCCAGAGTAATAGCTAAAAGCTAAGGCCCGCTCCATCTGTATCTCTCCTTCCTTTACTCAAGAATAATATTATGTATCAAACCTTCAACCCGACTGTCAGCACATTGATGGGGCCTGGTCCTTCCGACGTCAATCCCCGCATTCTAGGTGCAATGGGTAAACCAACCATCGGCCATCTCGATCCGGAATTCATTCGATTGATGGATGAGATAAAGGGTTTACTGCAACTGAGCTTTCAGACAAAAAACGAACTCACCATTCCTGTTTCTGCACCGGGTTCCGCTGGCATGGAAACCTGCTTTGTTAATCTGATTGAACCTGGAGACAAGGTAATCGTCTGCCAGAATGGTGTATTCGGTGGCCGAATGGCTGATAACGTCAAACGATTGGGTGGTGAGGCAATAGTCGTTGAACAGGCATGGGGCAGAGCGGTTGATCCTGAACTCTTAAGAGCAGCAGTTAAAGACAATCCAGATGCGAAGATAGTTGCCTTTGTTCATGCGGAAACATCCACTGGCGCAAGATCAGACGCAGGCACACTCTGTGAAATAGCCCGGGAAGAGGACTGTCTAACTATTGTCGACTGTGTAACCTCGTTAGGTGGCTCTGAAGTCGACGTCGATGGTTGGGGTGCGGATGCTGTCTACAGTGGCACCCAGAAATGCCTGTCCTGTGCGCCGGGTCTTTCTCCGATCAGTCTTAGTGATCGGGCAGTGGAGTCGATCAAAAATCGAAAAACGCCCGTCAGCTCCTGGTTTTTGGATCTGAATCTGGTGATGGGTTACTGGGGAGAAGGACAAACTCGCGCCTACCATCATACTGCGCCTGTAAACGCACTCTATGGTTTGCATGAGGCGCTTTTAATCCTTAATGAAGAAGGGCTGGAGAATAGCTGGCAGCGTCACATAAACAATCATCTGGCGCTCCGTGCCGGTTTGGAAGCATTGGGACTGTCGTTTATCGTGCCCGAGGATGAAAGACTGGCGCAATTAAATGCAGTGACAATTCCCGACGGTGTGGACGAAGCAGCGGTAAGAAAACAACTGCTGAGCCAGTTTAACCTCGAGATCGGTGCCGGTCTGGGATCACTTGCAGGCAAGGTCTGGCGAATTGGACTTATGGGCTATTCAAGCAATCCAGAAAACGTTCTTTTGTGCGTGAATGCCCTTGAAGCTGTACTCTCTCAGTACAATGCACATATTAATAAAGGCGAGGCTACTGGCGCGGTTCAGGACTATTACAATTAGGCTGGTTGTATTGAATTAGACTTCATTGAACTGATCCGAAATAGTACTTAGTTGAATGCATATCTACCCTACTCTGATCTAAATAGCATCTCTTTAAGTGCTTCCTCTTTGATTACATCGAAACCAAGGATTAGAACGATTCAAGTCACTTGATAATCAGGCCGTTAGACTAGTTGAATTCATTTCTAGCCGCGTTAGCGATTTTATGCGGACCCGGTTCTCCGTTTCTGCTCTCCCGCAAGCACCGGCTTCAGAAACTGACCGGTAAAGGAACAATCACTTTCCGTTAGCTCCTCAGGTGTACCAACAGCAATTACCTGCCCACCACCTGATCCACCTTCAGGTCCGAGGTCAATAATCCAGTCTGCGGTTTTGATTACGTCAAGGTTATGCTCGATTATCACAACCGTGTTGCCGTGATCCCGAAGGTGATGCAGAACGTCGAGAAGCTGCTCAATATCGTGGAAGTGGAGACCCGTCGTTGGTTCATCGAGAATGTAGAGCGTCTTGCCGGTATCACGCTTCGACAGTTCGCGCGCCAGTTTTACCCGTTGTGCTTCGCCGCCGGAGAGCGTGGTTGCACTTTGCCCAAGACGAATATAGCCAAGACCAACGTCGATTAGCGTTTTCAAGCGACGCTCGATCATGGGAACAGCATTAAAAAACTCGTGAGCGTCTTCAACAGTCAGTGACAGTATCTCGTGAATATTCTTGCGTTTATAGTGAACCTCGAGCGTTTCACGATTGTATCGCTTGCCCTTGCATTCATCGCATGAAACGTAGACATCGGGTAAGAAGTGCATTTCAACCTTGATCAGACCGTCACCCTGGCATGCCTCACACCTGCCGCCCTTGACGTTGAAACTGAATCTGCCGGGTTTATAACCTCGGGATCTCGCCTCCTGGGTTCCGGCAAATAATTCCCTGATCGGCGTAAAGATATTGGTATAGGTAGCAGGATTCGAACGAGGCGTGCGGCCAATTGGGCTCTGGTCAATATCGACCACCTTGTCGAGATGTTCGAAACCTTCAATTGATTCAAAGGGTGCTGAACCAGGATTCTGTGCACCGTTTAGTTCTTTAGCGGCAACAGGATACAAGGTGCTGTTGATCAGGGTGGATTTACCTGATCCTGAAACACCCGTAATGCAGGTCATTAATCCAACGGGAATGGTGACATCTACAGACTGCAGGTTATTACCGGTTGCTCCCTTGATCTCAAGTAATTTGTCGACGTCGTATGGCGTTCTGTTCTTCGGAATTTCGATACATCGTCGACCGGATAGAAAATCACCCGTGACAGACTTTCTGGAATCCAGAATGTCTGATAACACACCCTTTGCGACGATCTCGCCTCCATGTACGCCTGCGCCGGGGCCGATATCAACGATGAAGTCAGCGGCACGTATTGCCTCTTCATCATGCTCGACAACAATGACCGTATTGCCCATGTCGCGAAGATTCGTCAGCGTGTTCAACAGGCGTTGGTTGTCCCGCTGGTGCAGGCCAATCGAAGGCTCATCGAGAATATACATGACCCCCACAAGACCGGCTCCGATCTGGCTGGCAAGACGGATACGCTGGGCTTCACCTCCGCTTAATGTATCGGCACTTCGGGACAGGGTCAGGGAGTGCAATCCGACGTCCATGAGGAAGTTGAGTCTGGCAGCAATTTCTTTCAATATTTTGTCCGCGATTTTTGCCCGCTGACCCTTGAGCTTTAGCGAGGTGAAATACTGAACCGCTTCTGAGACAGACCAGTTTGTTATTGTTGGTAGCGACATGCCGTCGATCTTCACGGCACGTGCGTCCCTGTTCAGTCTTCCGCCTTCG
The DNA here is from genome assembly GCA_964548025.1 of uncultured Pseudomonadales bacterium. Taxonomy (GTDB): domain Bacteria; phylum Pseudomonadota; class Gammaproteobacteria; order Pseudomonadales; family Azotimanducaceae; genus JAHRVQ01. Next base: position 4,668 of record CAZJRI010000150.1, on the reverse strand, counting down.
CAGACCGGACAGGCCTGGGTGCTTAGATGCCTGGCCAGATTTTCCCTGACCACCTGGGAATCGGTTTCTCGATACCGACGTTCCATGTTCGGAATAATGCCTTCGAATGCATGCGCGCGAGAATATTCATCTCCCCTGTCATTCACATATCGAAACTCGATTTTCTGCCTGCCGCTGCCATAGAGAATAACCTTGCGATAGGCTGGCTTTAGTTGCCCGAACGGGGTATCCATTTCGAAATCATAATGTACGGCAATTGAACTCAACATCTGGTAGTAATAGATATTTCGCCTGTCCCAGCCTTGAATTGCGCCTTCGGCGAGCGACAGATCCTCATCCTGCACGACATTATCAGCGTCGAAAAATTGCTTCAGACCCAGTCCATCGCATTCAGAACAGGCCCCTGCGGGATTATTAAATGAAAATAACCTGGGCTCGAGTTCAGCGATTGAATGCCCACACTCAGGGCAGGCGAACCTAGCTGAAAAAACGATATCATCTCGATCATCATCAACAAATGCGATACTGGCGAGACCGTCAGAAGTCTGGATGGCTGTTTCGAAAGAATCCGCCAGGCGCGTTTTTAAGTCAGGGCGGGTTCTGAGTCGGTCAACTACAACTTCGATTGTATGCTGCTTGTTCTTGTTCAGTTCAGGTATTTCATCCAGGTCGGTCACGATGCCATCAATGCGCGCTCGAACGAATCCCTGTGTTCGAAGTTGATTGAACAGGTGCAGGTGTTCACCTTTTCGACTTTTCACCAGAGGTGCAAGCAACATGATTCGCGAACCCTCTGGAATCGTGAGCACCTGATCAACCATCTGTGAGATAGATTGTGCTTCAAGCCTGGTTCCGTGATCAGGGCAATGGGGTTCTCCCACCCTGGCAAACAGTAGCCTCAGGTAGTCGTAGATCTCTGTAATTGTACCGACGGTTGATCTCGGGTTATGGCTGGTGGATTTCTGCTCTATTGAGATAGCCGGAGAAAGACCATCAATATGATCAACGTCCGGTTTTTCCATAAGAGACAGGAATTGCCTTGCATAGGCTGATAGCGACTCAACGTACCGGCGCTGCCCTTCAGCGTACAGGGTGTCGAATGCCAGTGAGGATTTTCCTGAACCTGAAAGTCCCGTAATGACGATGAGTTTCTCGCGGGGAATTTCGAGGTCAAAATTCTTCAGGTTATGAGTTCTGGCACCACGTATAGAAATATTACTCATGCTTTATTTCAGACACCCCGCATGAAGTAGACTGCTTTTAGATGGTACGGAAGTAACGGGCTGTTGCCTAAATACTTTGGATGATTCACGTGTAAGAGGATACCTAATTTGCTATGATCCGTTGCCAGTTGAACAGGGTGTCTTCGTACTCCCCACCGTTCGAGAGGGGACGATAGTATAAGTTTGTTGCTGCGTAATCAAAGCCCTGAATCAGATCTTTCTAAAATCTGTATTAAGTGAACTCCCTGCGAAATACCCGGATAGAATCTCTTTGTGAACAGACCCGATGAATAGAACCGAGTTACACGCAACCGTATCAATTTCACTACTGTATGTGGTGCGGATGCTGGGACTGTTTATGGTTTTACCGGTGCTGCCTTTACTGGTAGACGAAATAGCCGAAAGCACTCCGTTTCTAATCGGTATTGCACTTGGCGTATATGGCTTGTCGCAAGCGCTGCTGCAGATCCCGCTGGGGCAATTATCTGACCGCTTTGGTCGCAAGGTGATCATTGCAGGCGGGCTGGTGATATTTATTATCGGCAGTCTCGTCGCCGCTCTGTCAGAAAACATATATGGCATTATCCTTGGCCGATTCCTTCAGGGTTGCGGTGCCATCGCAAGTACGTTACTGGCGCTTGTCTCAGACGTCACAAGGGAAGACAACCGCTCCAAGGCAATGGCGATTGTCGGGATGAGTATTGGTGCGTCATTTGGCGTGTCTTTAGTTCTTGGTCCGTGGATTAACGGCATATTTGGGATCAAGGGTATTTTTCTTGGCACTGCTCTGGCTGGCGTGCTGGGACTGGCTATTCTGATCTTCGTTGTGCCAACACCTGTTTCACGTCATCTCGACCCCCAAACACATCTCGATATCAACCGGTTACGCGGTGTACTGGGTCAAAGGGGGCTAGGCATTACAACCCTTGGAATCTTCATTCTGCATTTTTTGCTGATGTCGAGTTTTGTTGTTTTCCCGTCGCTCATGCAGGGTACCGGTGAGATCGCAACCACTGATCATCATTTTATTTATCTTTCGATACTAATCATTACGTTCGTGTTGATGGGCCCCTTCATGTGGCTGTCAGACAAGGCGGGATATGGCAAAATTCTGATGCTCGTTATGATCCTTTGCTTCATTGCGGCCAGCGGAATACTGTCTCAACTAAGAGCCTATTATCCGGTGCTTGGCGCGATGGTGTTGTTCTTTATGGCGTTTAATCTTCTCGAAGTCATATTGCCTTCGCTGGTCTCAAAACTGGCTCCCGCAGGTTCGAGAGGGACAGCAATGGGGGTATATTCGACGGCCCAGTTCGCTGGTGCATTCATGGGTGGTGCGGTTGGTGGATATATTATTCAATCGTGGGATATTGCGGATCTTATGTACGTCAATATCGGTATTTGCCTGTTATGGTTTGTCGTCGGGCTTGGCCTGCCGAATACAGGGAACAATAAGAGCATGACCTTCTCCCTGAGTGGATTTGGCCAAGCAAGTGACAAAAAAATACTGGACGCGTTATTATCTGTCGAAGGCGTAATCGAAGCAGCGATAATTGATTCTGAAGGCCCCGGAGACAGAGAATTTGCCTATCTCAAGGTCGATGCAGATCACCTGGATACAGAAGCGCTCGAAAGGTTGAAAGAACATTAATTTTACTAGGAGGACCGTATGGCTCGAGGTGTCAATAAAGTAATTCTGGTGGGGAATCTGGGTAACGACCCTGATACGAGGTATCTTCCTGACGGTAATGCGGTGACCAATATCAGCGTTGCGACAACTAAAAGCTGGAAGGACAGGGAAACGGGCCAGTCGAACGACAGAACCGAATGGCACAGGGTTGTATTTTTCCGTCGTTTGGCCGAGATAGCGGGCGAATACCTGAAGAAGGGTTCCAAGGTCTATATCGAGGGTGAACTCAGAACACGTCAGTGGGAAAAGGAAGGGCAGAAGCACTATTCAACCGAGATTGTTGCCAATGAAATGCAGATGCTCGACAGCCGAGGTGATGCAGGTGCTGGCGGCGGCTATAACCAGCCAATGAACCAGGCCTCAAATAACTCATCGCCTGCGTTTGAATCCCCACCCCCGGAAGATTTTGACGATGACATTCCTTTTTAGAATCGGACTAATTTAATCTCCAGACTAATTGATAGGTAAGAGTAGCCAAAATGACCGACCTGCCAGATGCTCCCAAAAAGATGCGAATTCGACAAATTGCGATTTGTGCCCCGGATATCCGGCCTGTTGAAACTGCCGTGGAAAATGATCTCAAGATCACCGCAGTACATCGCGACAAACCCGGCGCACCGATCTGGATGTTTAATGGCGTATTTGCGGTGGGTAATACATTTCTTGAAATACTACAGCCTGAACGGGCAGAAGCGCCGACCCGCAAGTTCCTTGAAAAGCAGGGTGGAGCCGCTGGTTATATGCTGATTTTGCAGGTGGACAATCTCGACGTTGCGCGGGAGAGGGCAGTAGCAGCGGATGTGCGGGTCGTTCTCGATATGCCGGTGCGTGACTATCACGGTATAAAAGGAGGCGCAATTCACCTGCATCCTGCCGATACGGGGGGAGTGCTTACCTCATTCGACTGGATGGAAGACTGGGATTCCTGGGCATGGGCAGGGCAGGCATGGCCCTGGCATCAGCGAACTGATGTTGTATCGGGCATCGTTGCGGCTGAGATTTCTGCAGCAGACCCCGATAAGGTAGCGAATCGATTTTCCACGCTGCTTGGGCGCGAACTGTCTGATGACCGAACAATTGCTTTAGACGATAGTCAGATTCGTTTTGTCGCAGGAGAGGCTGGAAGCAGGGATCGTCTCACGGGTATCGACATGACAGCGTCTGATCGCAGTCGCGTCGGTGAAACGTTTGAATATGCAAGAACGGTGGTCAGACTGGTTTAAGATCCAGGACCTTAAATAATCCCTTTTGCAGCCAGTTCATCAATCTGCGCTGTTGAATAACCCATTTCTCTCAGTACTTCTTCGCTGTGTTCACCGATCTCGGGTGCTTTTTTAATACCAACACGTTTAACACCATCTATGTTGAGCGGATCTTTAATTACGCGATTCATGTCAACGTCATCCGTGGGTTTAACCGCCATATTGTTGATTATGACCTGAGGATCTTCAGTCAATTCGTGCATTTCTCCCACCAGTGACGCAGGCACACCAGCCTCACCAAATAGTGCCATCCACTCCAGCGCCGGTCGCTGGGCAAGAATCGCTCTGAGTTCAGCGGTCAACTCACCACCATGTTCGAAGCGCGACTCCACTGTCGCAAACCGCTGATCTGCTAACAAGTGAACACCGTCGATAGCCAGAAGAAACTCATCAAACTGTTCTGCAGTCCGCAGCATCGTGAACTGTAGCCAACGACCGTCTTTTGCCTGGTATAGCGCCCTTGTGAAATGTGCACGGCCTGGTTGGCGATAAT
>CAZJRI010000149.1:0-12579 GCA_964548025.1 uncultured Pseudomonadales bacterium | reverse complement strand
GTGAGTTGTCTGACTATGAAGGCAATGATCTGACAGCATGTGCATCCTCAGGGTGGGCCTGGGTCAATGGATTGAAAGACAGGGAACCGCTCAAGAGCAGTGGATACCAGGCGTCCTATCAATCCGGAACCTTTGCGTTTGGCACCCTGATTGCCACTCTGCTGGAACAACTGGCGGATAATACTCCCGGTCAGATAATTGATGTCTCCGAACGGGAGGTTCTCGTATCAACTTCATCCCCTGCGCCACTACGCTACCAATACTCGGGGTTTATCTGGCCCAGAAAACCCGGGGTAGATGTCAACGAGGGTCCGGTGCCTGTGAAAGATGGTTGGTTTGCTCTGACGATATCGAGACCGGCATTCTGGATAAAAGCAATGCATTTGCTGGGGTTACCAGATCTGGCAGAGGATAAGGAATTACAGCAATCAGGGCTGCGGCATAAATATAAAGACAGATTCGTCGATCGGGTCGCATCGGCCATGAAGGACTGGAACCGGATGGATTTATTCAAAGCACTCGGAGATCAGAGAGTGATAGCAGGACCTGCCCTTAGAATGGACGAATTGGGTGAGAATCCTCAGTTTGAAGGGCGGGGTTTTTTTCGAGCAGGCAATAATGGCGTTCGCTATCCGGGTCCGTTTGCACGGATGAGTGCCACAGCCTGGCAGAATCCCGTTACGGAAACTTCATACGCGGAAGAATTCGAACACCAGTTTTCGCCGGATATAAAACCGGTTCGATCTGGAATCGATCAAGGTAAAAGCGCCAGGGTTGGTCCGCTGCATGGCTTTCGGGGATTGGTACTGACCCAGGCGTGGGCAGGCACCTATGCCACGGAACTGCTTGCTCTGATGGGAGCAGATGTTATTCAACTTGAAACCAGGGGAAGACTTGATAGCTGGAGAGGTACCTACCAGAATCCGATCCCACGGAGACTGCAGGAGGTTACGACGGCGAGACATTCATGGAATTGCAGTCCTCTGTATAACTCGGTAAATCTGGGCAAACGCTGTATCACGGTTGATCTCTCAGAGCCCGAGGGAGTGCAGATATTCAAAGATCTGGTCGGGCATGCTGACTTTGTCGCCGAGAATTTCTCTCCGCGGGTCATGGGCAATCTGGGAATAGACTATGACAATTTGTGTAAGATCAAACCTGACCTTGTGCTGGCGAGCCTTTCAGCATACGGAGCGATTGGCCCCTGGGCTCATGTACCTGGTATAGGAGGAACGATAGAGCCTTGTTCAGGCATGTCGTCACTACTCGGGTACAAGGGTGAACATCCGATGAATTCAGGCCAGATGTATCCCGACCCGGTGGCAGGGCTCTGTGGGTATTCGGCGATCCTTATGGCATTACTGCATAGAGATAAAACAGGCAATGGACAATATATTGACCTCTCTATGCAGGAAGCTAATTTTACTTTCATTGGCGATGCATGGCTTGAATATGAAAGAAACGGAGATGTCCGCGGCCCGCTTGGAAATACCCATAATAGATTTGCTCCCCATGGCATCTATCCAGCGAGCGGAGAAGATGAATGGATCGCAATTTCTGTAGAGACCGACGATCAGTGGCAGCAGCTCAGAAAGCACCTCTCGCTGTCGGACGGCGACAATTACAGGCATGCTGAGGGTCGAAAGAAATATGAGGCTGATCTGGATAAACAACTGGGTGAGTGCACAACAGCCTTTAACAAAAATCAGCTTGCCCGGTTACTCCAGGAATCCGGTGTTCCTGCTGCGGCTGTATTGAGACCAGATGAAATTGCAGTGGACGAATCCCTCCGAAGAAGAGGCCACATGAAGAAGGTGGATCACCCGGAGACGGGTCCGTTCTGGCAGTCTGTTCTACCGGCCAGGTTCAGTCGATCGAAATTGGATGAGGTGGTGCATGCACCACTTCAGGGTGAACACTCCTTCGAAGTATTCAGCGAGTTTCTTGGCATGAGCGAGGATACCTATCAGTCGCTATGCGACAAGGAAATAACCGGCGTCGGTGCCTGCAAGAAAAGTTCGATTTCCAACCAGGCTTGAATGCTGTTGGTTGTTTCCAGAGCTTTCTATTGCCAGAGCTTCCTATTTCCAGAGCTTCCTATTTCCAGAGCTTCCTATTTCCAGAGCTTAGATGATGCTTTCATAAAGCGGATCATCATGATCATACTCATGACGGTCTTGCCCTGTTCCGGGTCGAGAAGCAGGGACTCATAGTAGTAATATTCAGTTTTCGGGGTTTCACCGATAGCCAGAATCGTGGCATGAGTTTCGTAATCATGTTCAACCAGGGCCGGTCCGTTTTGAGCCTGTAACTCAATTGCGCCGAATAAACCAACGCCGTAGTTGTCATTTCTTGGTAGGAGAGCGGCTTCTCCGGGTCGCATCGACTGTACTTGCAGCGCGGGCGTCATTATCTTTTTACCGAAGATAGTTGCATCTTCATAGGCAGGCAGCGGTTCTGTGATAACAGCCAGCCTTGAATCCAATGCCTCCTGGGTGATTCTGGTTGGTACTGTCGGGCCTTTCTTCCCGACTTCGACATTAGCCAGAATTCTGAGATCCTCCGGTTGGGGAACCTTTTTAAGGCGCTGTCTGAGCGTGGAATTCATGTCCACTTCGCCGATGGACGCGGTGCCGTCGCAGATTCGATCTCCGGCCGGATTGTCCATCCAGATTGATGTCTGACTGTCACCCTCGGGTCTCTTCGCCGATGCCAGCACCGGTTCACCATCTGTTGTGGCATAGCGAAAATACAGTGACATACTGCCTGATTCCAGCCATCCGGGGCCGAAGCATTCGATCAGTAGCGGCGGAAACTGCTCCATATGCAACGACCCTGCAACTGTTCCGCCACGGAAACCCAGTTTTTGTGCCGTTGCCTGATCATGAATGCTCCCGGCTCCGAGGTTAATGGCGGTGTTTCTGGGTTCACGAACCGGACCTGTAATTGCGTCGTCATTCTCAGTAAATTCAAATGCAGTAACCATCTAAAGACTCCTGAATATCTATCTTAAAAAATTCAATTGTCAGCAACTGTACTCCGGGTGGCATGTATTTGAAACCTCAATTTCTGGTTGAGCAGGCATGATTACCCACTTTCCCGTTGATCCAGTCTTGTTATAGACTGCGACGTAGCAGTTGGTATTTTTAGATTTTTTGGTAAGCCCGATTCCCTGGTATTGCATTACATTTAATTGAGATCGGAAAGTCATGACTGGACCCTTGAACGGAATAAAAGTACTCGAATTCTCGCAGGTAATAGCTGGACCATTCGGTGGCCAGGCGTTGGCTGATATGGGCGCCGATGTGCTCAAGGTCGAACCCCCTGAAGGTGATTCATGGCGGCTTCAGCTCAGTTTTGCACCGAATGAGTCAAAAACCTTCCAATGCCTTAATCGAGGCAAAGACAGCATGACACTGAGTCTGGATCAGCCAGCCGCACAGGAAATCGTCCACCGACTTGTTCCCGAAATGGATGTGGTATTAATAAATTACCGCCCTGATGTACCCAAGAAATTCAATATTGATTATGAGATGCTCTCGTCTATTCGCCCAGATCTGATTTATGTAGATCTAACAGCTTTCGGCAGGCAGGGTCCCTGGGCACTACGACCCGGGTATGACGGGGCTGTTCAGGCAGTCTCCGGATTAATGGCTGCTGAGGGTAAAACCAAGGAAGGTGAAGGTTCACCCATGACCATCTCATCAACTGCGGTTGCTGATTTCTGTTCAGGCATCGCCATGGCAGACGCGGTTGTGACAGCACTCTATCATCGCGAAGTGACAGGCGAGGGGCAGATGGTCGAGTGCTCGCTTCTGGCTACAGCTCTCAATGTTCAGTTGCCGACAATTATGGAGCATCAAAAGGCTGATAAGCATAGAAATACGTTGCGGGATGAGAGGTTAAAACGATCACGTGAAGGCGCACAGTTTCAGGAATTGATAGATATCAGACAGAAAGCCGACACGTTGGATGGGTCCTGTTTTTACAGGTCTTATCTAACCAGCGATGGCGCCATCGTCATTGCTGCAGAAAGCGCGAAGGAGAAAGAATCCTTATGTGATCTATACAATTTGTCTGATCCTCCGGAACGGGAAGAGATTGAGCGCATGGTTCGAATAATCGGGGATTCGAAGAGTGAATCTGTGATGGATGACCTGAAGCGACATCGAATCCCCACGGGACCGGTGCAGTATCCGGAAGAGTTGATCAGTGATGAAACTGTCGTTGCCAATGACTGGGTTTACGAGTTGCATCATGAAACCACCGGCCCACAGACCCAGATGAAGTTAAACCTTGAATTCTCAGAAACACCTGTTCTGGAACCAGGGGCCTCACCTCCATTGGGTAGAGATACCGAACGAATACTGTCGGAGCTAGGTTTCGACGAGCATTCTCTTGCAGAACTGCGTGAAGCGGGGGTGGTAAATTGAGCGGTATTTTTTCATCTCTGAAAGTAATAGAGGTTACTGAGGATATTGCCGGATCGTTGACGGCACAGATGTGTGCTGATCGTGGCGCTGAGGTTATTAAGATTGAACCACCGGAAGGAGATCCTTTGCGTCACGTTGATCCCTATGGAGACAAAGAATCAAAACTGTTCGAGTCTTTAAACCGGGGTAAACAATCCGTGGTACTTGATATCAGGGATGACAGGGGCATTAGACTCATAAGACAACTCTGCGCAGTTGCAGATATTATAATCATCTCAATGCCGAAGAATCCCTGCCCAGCGGATTTGAGTTACGAGAGTCTGAAGTCAATCAACCCCGGACTGATCTATCTTGATATCAGGGCGTTTGGCGAAAGGGGACGGTGGACGGATTGTGCGGCCAATGATCTTGTATTACAGGCCTATTCGGGGAGTATGCTGTCTGAAGGTAAAACTGAAAATGACAGTCTCACACCAAAGCCGATTGTTTCAAGCCAGATGTCAGAATATGTGACCGCATTTTACGGCGTTCTGGGTATTTCCAGCGCACTCTACCATAGAGCCGGTTCAGGCGAAGGCCAGCGTATCGCTACGTCCAAGTTACATACCCTTTTGTCGATTCAAAGTGCGAGAATAGTGACCAACGACATGGCTGATGAACAGATACCCGGATTTCGTCGTACGCTGTCAGAACTAAGGGCGATAGGTGCCAGCCTCGAAGAAATAAAGAAAAGGCGACTTCAGTCTGCACCAAGGGTAATCAATGCATTTTATAGACCTTATCAGACAAGAGATGGCGCAATATTCATCGGTGCGTTAACGCTCAGATTAAGGGACAGGGCCAGAGAAGTACTGAATACGACATTGCTTGGTCGTGATGACCCTGATTATGATGCGGCTGACGATGAATACTATGAGAATGCCATGCGTCAGCAGGCCGAAATTGAATCATTTCTTAAAAAGAAATCAACAGCACATTGGATCTCGGTGCTGGAAGAGGCCGGTGTACCGACTGGTGAAATAACATTTCCCGAGGATCTCTTCGATTCTGATCAGTTGATAGAGAATAACTATATCAACTATATTGAACATGCCAGTGGCAGCCAATTGCATGTGATGCCTCATGCGCAATTTGCCGCTTTTCCCAATCCCCAACTTAGATCGGCACCAGACTTTTCAGAAAATACCAGTGACGTATTATCAACCCTGGAATAAAAGCCAATTGTCTTGTGTTGATGAGAATGTACAGGGCAGCAAAGAAGGGATTGAATTTTTGAGAATCCAGGATGAGCTGACCCCCCCAGGTTCATTGTTAGTAACTCCAATTCAGATGGTATTGTTTAAATGGGGAATGGAATCTAAATCAGGATGATAAAAGACATCCGGTGTGCGAAGGAGACATCATGGATCTGGTGATTAGTGGCGGTAATGCGGTAACAGTAGGCGGCCAGTCAGTTGTTGATATCGGCATTCAGGCAGGCAAGATTGTTCAACTTGGCGGTGTTATGGACGGAGCGACTAAGCTGAATGCCGAAGGTAGAACAATTACACCCGGTGGCGTCGACGCTCATACCCATCTGACGCCACCAACCCGTACGGTGGAAGGTCCCCGCTGGTCAGATGACTTTGAATCCGGCACGCGATCAGCTATTGCTGGTGGCATAACAACTGTGGGAAATATGAGTTTCCCTGAACGCGGTGAAGCCTTACCCGAGGGTATCGCCAGAGACAATGAAGAAGCCCAGCGCCTCTCAATTTCGGATTATTTTTTCCATCCAGTCATGATGAGTCCGACAGAGGACAATCTGAATAGTATTGAGGCATTGCATGCTGAAGGTTTTACCTCACTCAAGATTTTTATGTCGTTTAAAAGTTTTGATCGCCGTATTGATGAATACGTTAGCGCGATGCTGAAGGTAAAAGAAGCCGGTGGCATCATGCTGATTCATTGTGAAGACGCTGCCATCATGGATTGCTGTTGCAATCTGCTGAGGGAACTTGGACAAACGGGGCCAGAATATTTTCCGGAAGCAAGACCCATAGTATCTGAAGTCGTTTCAACTCAGCGGGCAGTGGGATTCGCTGAAGCTACAGGATGCCCTTCATATATTGTGCATCTGGCTAGTGCAAGGGCGCTGGCTGCCTGTCAGGACGGTAGAAGCAGGGGGCTACCTGTTTATGTCGAGACGAGACCGCTTTATCTTCATCTTACCCGTCAGCGATTCGAAGAAGAAGATGGTGCGAAATATGCGGGTGCACCTCCCTTAAGAGAACAGTCAGACGTAGATGCCATGTGGGCTGGGGTTCAATTCGGGAATGTCGATACACTGGCGACGGATCACGCACCGTGGAAACTGGCAGAAAAACTTGACCCGGCTTTTGATGCCACCAATCTGCGTCAGGGAGTAGCAGATCTTGAAACCAGTCTGCCAATGCTCTACTCAGCAGGCGTTCTCTCCGGTCGCATTACGCTGGAACAGTTTGTGGCTGTCACGTCGACCAATCCAGCCAAGTTATTCGGTTTATATCCCCGCAAGGGAACAATCTCTGTGGGCAGCGATGCAGACCTGGTGATCTGGGACGATGATAAAGAAAGAATCATTGACGGTGCGACCATGTATAGTCGTTCTGATTATTCTCCCTACGATGGCTTTGAAGTCAGGGGATGGCCAAAATGGACAATCAGTGGGGGAGAAGTCGTGGCTGAAGATGGCAAGGTTTCGGGGACGCCGGGTCGAGGAAAGTTAATCAGACGGGGGCCTCACCGGGCGATATAGTGTCTTGCTGATTTCCTTGATTGTAATGGTATCTCTGATCCCCGGTCATACTGCAAGGGAGGATTATTGAAAGTCTGTCAACATATAATCCTCATGGTGGCCGTAGTCTTATTTTCAGGAAGGGAAGTCAGGGCAATGGATCAGCAGGCGCCACCAGAAATCGTAGCCATGGCAAATACGCTCATAGAGAAATACGTGGAGGCTGTGAATGCCGCGGATGCTGATCAGCTTTCCTCTCTTTTCTGGCTTGATGATGAACGATTCTCTGATATTGAAAACCATATCCCCAATCCGTTCGGGAAGAAAGTCTTTGATGATATTAGTGATTGGATTCGCAAGAACGCGAAGCCTGGTGACAAACAACGATTCTTTGATACGCGGGTTTATCAATTATCACCAGAGGTTGTTTATAGCACGTCGTTGAGAGAAGAATTAGATCCAGTTGCAAGCGTGCGCGGTGCAACAAGTCGGATTACGTTTATTTATCTGCGAAAAGAAGGTACCTGGAAAATCATCCATGGCCACTTTTCCTACGTGCTGGAAAATTGATGGCATCAGGATTTTGTCGTGCCAACCACCAGCCAGAGGGGATCTGCAAGCGGAGGAGATCGATCGATAATCTCAATCTCCTTAAACATGCCCGTCTGTCGCATATAAAGTGACACTAGCTGGCATCGCTCATTGGGAGATAGAGCGTAGAAAGCCCGAACCACTTTTGTCGGAAATAACCGATGGGACATCGCGACAATACATTTTCCGCCAGGTGCTAGTATGCGGCCAATTTCGTCGAATACTTCAAACGGACGTATCAGGTATTGAACAGAAACAGCGATAGTCACTGCGTCAAAACTATCGATTGGCCAGGGTAGCAAAGGCGATGTATTAAGATTTTGAACGACATGTTCATCTAGTTGCGGATTGCCGATGAGTTCCTCTTTGTTCATGCCAAGCCCGGAGACATGCTGGTACTTCGTCTGCGTAGGATAGTGAGATATCCATGATGACATCAGATCCAATAGTCGATGCGATGGCGTAAAAATTTCACTGTAAAATTGAGTAAGATTCTCGATCGTCGCATCGTCGATATGCGTCTCGAACCGGGGCGAGACATAAAATTCCTCATCAGGAGACGTATCCTCACGATCGAAGTAGTGTTCTGGAAGAACTGTCTCATCTGACATTTCCCCGTTATTGTCGTTGGTCATTCTCGTCTTCCAGATCTGCTGGCATATGCAATATATAGTATTTGCAGGCTGAGCGTTGTATGACATCCTGATCTATTTGGTAAAGCACCAGGATTGTTTCACAACGCGAGTCCCGGGCTGTCCCGGGTTAATCCAATATGCCCACAATGCCCTGTCCATCATCAGTTCAAATAAGTCATCATCCGGATCGAATTGGAATGTTATTAAGCTATGCGCATAGCTGCGTTCTTCAGTGTCTGTGATGAGCCTGGCATTGCCTGACAACTGGAATTCTTCATCATTTTCTCCCAGGAATGCATGTAGCACGAATCGGCCGTCATTGATGAGATCGAAGCATTTGGGTGTCTTACGGGAAGCTGACAGGTATAGCCCTTCTGTAGTGAAGATCGGACAAACGGGTGCCATTCGTGGTCGCCCGTCTTTTGAGACGGTCGCAAGAAAGCCAATGCTATCGTCTGTAGGTGAGAAAATGCGTAGCGCAGCATTGGCCCAGTCCTGTTTTTCAGATTTGAATGCTTTCCACGAAATCATCTTCAACACCTCCTGACCTCATTTGCATTATAGAACGATACTACTGACAGCGTGGTTGCATGAGGGATGACTGATTTGCAGAAAATGAGCGGAACATAGTGTGGTGTTCTCTAGTATTATCTTTGGTTGCACGAACCAGGGGAAATCTATGAGCTACGAATTTGTTAAATTTGAGATCGAAAACAGCATTGGAAAGGTCATACTAAATCGACCAAATTACAGAAATGCACAAAGCAGAAAGTTGCTGGAAGAGGTCGACCTTGCTTTCACGGAGGCCGTTGAGGATGACAGGGTGAAGGTCATTGTGCTGATGGCTGAAGGTGATCATTTTTGTGCGGGGCATGATCTTGGAACCCAAGATGAGCTTCAGGACCAGCAGGAAAGACCGATGGCACCGGGTATCAGGGGAAGGTACAAACGATCAAAAGATCTATTCGTGGATTTCACCCTGCGCTGGCGTGATTTGCAGAAACCAACAATTGCTGTTGTCCAGGGATATTGCATCTTTGCAGGCTGGATGGTGGCTTCAGCGATGGATATGATATTTGCGGCTGAAGATGCAATGTTTCTGGGTACGAATTTCCAGTACTTCTCCGTACCATGGGATATGCATCCGAGGAAAGTTAAGGAGCTTTTATTCGAGAGTCGATTTATCAATGGGATCGAAGCCAGAGAACTCGATATGGTCAATCGAACCTATCCCAGGGAAACCCTGCTGAAAGAATCACTCGAATACGCCGGTCGGGTGGCAGAGAATGACAGTTTCCAGTTGCGCATGATTAAACTCGCAGTGAACCAGATGCAGGATACCCAGGGATTCAAATCACATATCAACGCGGCCCATACGATGCATCTGCTAAGTGCAACTGGTGAAATGGACCCGGGATTTGAACTCCGCAAACCGGAAGGAAAACGCCGACCGATGGTACAGAAGGCGGTGGAAAACTACGAACGATTTCATAATACAAAAATCTAGCCGAGGACCTGGACTTAGACTATGTCCGATTTCAATCAACCGCAGTCAGGGAATCAGATGCCCCGTTTTGCGGGTAATGCCTCGATGTTTCGTCTGCCACAAGCAGATTCAGTTGAAGGGGTAAATGTGGGGATCGTTGGGGTGCCACTGGATATCGGTACCAGCAACCGAAGTGGTACCAGATATGGACCAAGGCAGATTAGATCCGAATCAGCCCTTGTACGACCTTATAATATGGCGACGGGCGCCGCACCCTTTGATTCATTCCAGGTTGCTGATCTGGGTGATGTTGCAATCAATCCATACAACCTTGCAGCCTCGATTGGAATCATAGAACAGTACTATATTAATCTCATGACGAATTCAGTGCTGCCGATATCCATCGGTGGTGATCATACAATTACGTTACCGATCCTAAGAGCTGTGGCCAAAAAGCATGGACCAGTTGCTCTCATTCATATTGATGCGCATGCCGATGTTAACGACACGATGTTTGGTGAGAAAATTGCCCATGGAACTGTTTTTCGCAGAGCCATTGAGGAAGCATTGATTAAACCTGTGAACATGTTCCAGATCGGATTGAGGGCAACAGGGTATTCTGCCGACGATTTTGATTGGGCGCGTGGAAAGGGCGTCACTGTCATCCAGGCAGAAGAATGCTGGTACAAATCTCTCGCACCAATGATGGATAAATTCCGCGATCAGATTGGTAGTCGAGTGCCCGTTTACCTGAGTTTTGATATTGACGGGCTGGACCCTTCTGTTGCCCCGGGTACAGGTACACCCGAACCGGGCGGATTAACCGGTTCTCAGGCTCTTGAGATTATCCGGGGATTGCGCGAGCTGAATGTTGTCGGTTGTGATCTTGTTGAAGTATCTCCGCCCTATGATGCCAGCGGCAATACATCTCTACTTGCGGCAAATTTATTATTTGAAATGCTCTGTGCACTACCCGGGTGCAAAAGACGGAACTGAACGGGACCTTCTGAAGGCTCACAGAGCAGATGAACAGCCAGGTAAATGAACTTATGCCCTGAGCACCCGTCCAGCGCACCCTGATGCTGCCCGATGGAGTAAACAGGCGAAAGGTTTTTGAGTTTTCATCCCTGGATCATGATCGTGGCAATATCAAGCAGGAGAAAACTCAAAATGTCATGGCATGGGTGAACTATCCCGGTTAATGCACGCTACCGGCTTCTTCACCTCTTACATAACGTTCGAGTTGTTCGATTTTAAAGTCCTGCTCTGAGATGATGGCTTTGACCAGATCACCAACAGAGATCATGCCAATGACAAACTTGTTGTCTGCTACCGGTAAGTGACGAACTCGTTTCTGCGTCATCACAGTCATGCATTCATCAACCTTCGCTTCAGGCGGTATGGTAAAGACCTCTTTCGTCATAATCTCTTCGACTTTGGTTTCCTTGGATGACTTGCCCTCAAGGATTACCTTGCGTGCATAATCTCGCTCGGAGATGATGCCCACCAGCTGTCCTGCGTCATCCAGAACCGTTAAAGCACCGACACTCTTCTGCGCCATCATTTCAATTGCCTGGTAAACAGAGTGAGCGGGCCCCACTGACCAGACATCGTTTCCTTTTTGCGCTAACAAATCTTTGATTCGAAGCATTTTGTTATACCTTAAATTAGTAGGGTTAAAACAGTTTGCACTCCTTCAGGCATTTCTCAAAGATCATTAAAAAAATAGCAGTCTGATTAATATGCGATTTAATTCTATAGGGCTGTTATTCCTAACAGTTCTATATCTGAGAGATATGACGGTTGTGATGTCGGGCTGATTTGAAAGAATCCCGGATTCAGCAGCGGGTATGCCGGTTCAGTAACCCGGCGGTCTGTTGAATAGATGCTACCTGTCTGAATTCTAAGTGATCCAGAGATTTGCGGCGCAGAATGGCTTTCAGCTGATTTTTTTTCAGAAATAGTTGGTCTCTTTCAAGAACCACCGAATGACATTGCGATAGCACTTACCCATTCAATCACCGGTGTCGGGTAAACACCCAGTATCACTAACGATAAGGTAACTGCTGCCATTGCCCATCCACCGGTAGCAGGGATCGATATTTCTGCTCCCGATGACTTTTTGGTCATCGTGAATATCACTCTAAGATAGTAGAAGAGTCCTATTCCGCTACCAATCACCACAGCAATCAGAAGCGTCCAGAGGTCACTTTCCACACCGGCAGCAATAATATAGAACTTGCCGATGAACCCTGCTGTTAGTGGTATACCAGCCAGTGAAAGTAACATTGCACTGAAGAACCCGGCTAAGAGTGGGCGTTGCCAGAACAGACCCTGGTAACTTTCGAGCGCATCGACATCGTGGTCAGCCGGTTCAGCAGACATGATGGTTATCACACCAAAGGCACCGACAGTCGTCAGGAAGTATGCAATTAAAAAGAAGGCCGAAGCTTCAATGGCCAGATGTCTGCCACCTATTTCGCTTGCTGCGATAAATGCCACCATCAGGTAACCGATCTGGGCAATTGAAGAGTAGGCAAGCATTCGCTTGATACTATTTTGCATGAGAGCCAGCAAGTTGCCGATGATGATTGAGAGCAGGGCGATCCAGAATAACCCGGTAATAATAGTTTCATGCTGAAAGTTATCGACGGTGATGAAGTACCGGAGCAGGACAGC
>CAZJRI010000148.1:0-13421 GCA_964548025.1 uncultured Pseudomonadales bacterium | reverse complement strand
CCTTAAGTTTCTCGTGAAAGTCCGGCAGACTGAGTGCCAGCTCGGTTGTCGCATATTCTTGAAGTGATTCCAGTTCCTGCGCGAGTATATAACTGCTGACCGAGATGCCCGGGTTGGCAACAATCCAGGTTATCGTTCGCCTGATTGATGCCATCGAATAAGGTGTATTAAGCGACATAAATTCAATCGATCTGTCTTCAGACCAGCGACCAAGCAGTATATTGACGTCGATAATCGCCTTGATCACTGCCCCGTGTGAGCGAACCAGAAAGCCTAGTTGGGAAAGGTTATCTCCAAATCTCCCATCGGTTTGCCGGTGCTGCCAGATAAGACGCGATGCATAGATCGACCAACCTTCGGAATAGATTTGTGTCAGGCGTGACCTGGTTTGAAATCTGCCGATCCATCCGTTGACGATATGATGACCTGGCACAGCGTATTGATAGGCGAGGGTCTCAAGCTCGAATGCTGGCAATTCGAGTAGAGCATCGAGGTCAAATAGCGCAAGACCATCTCTGTAGACAAATGGGGCCGGATCATTTCCATCATTTGAGGCGATCAGAACAGGGGTAGGGGGTGGTTCGTTGAACCATTCTGTTAACGCAGGCTGAATATCGAGTACATAGATAGAGATGAGATTAAGCAGTGCCTGATAACTGTCGTCACGGTCTCGCAGGCTATATGCTGGATCCTGATAGAGTGAATTGAGTGATTCAGATTGTTCTGCGAGCGACAGATTTATCAGCCGTAGTCCAGCGGCTTTTTCAGTGTTGAGGAGTTCGAGCAGATCTACTGGTTTTTGATTTCCGGTCAGCCAGTCGATTGATTCAATCCTGCCGACGGACTTTCCGGACAAGCGTTGTTGTGATGGGCCATCATCCGGTAGATGACTGTTTTCTGCCATTGCCAGAAGAAAATCAGCGAAGGTCAGATAAGCCGGGTGAACAGTTTCCGTAAAGGATTCGTTGAATTCATGGAAAGCTTTCTGTTGTTCTCGCTGGTTCAACCCGGAGTACTGAAGGAATTGCTGATATCTGTGCAGCAACGGATTTTTATCCGGACGATCAATTCTGCCGACATGATCAAGTGCTTCATCAACTAATGTGGTCGGATAACGAATGCCGGTAGCATGTTGTGCCATCAGGATTTCCTGAAGTCTGGATAGAGCCGCTGGAGTCTCAAGAACCAGATTGTTTATTTCCGCCAACTTGCCAGGATCAGGTTCGCTGAATATCAAAGGAGGTAGTAAATCCTGCAGTGAACTCAGGTGATTTAACTGAATCCAGAGATCGAGTTGAGTCTGTCTGGATTCGCGCTGCACTTTAACTTGATGGATTGTCCGTTTGCTCTCGTTAGTCAATAAATTGGGATTGAGCTTATCGAGTTGTTCGATAACCTTGTCAAAATCATTCAGTTCCGTTCGAAGCATGGCCGCACTTGGAATTGGCATGGTTTGCCCGGTTTCGAGATTCTCGAAGAGTTTTTCCACTATCTTGTTTTCGAAGTCTTTTGCCAGTTCCCTGGATTTTGCGACTCTTTCACCACTCGGGTTCATCACCGGTTTGGCCTTCCACCTGAATATTCCCGGGATTAAAGACTCACAGGAAGTGGTAAACAATAAGGCAATGAGGATCAGGTTTCTTAGAACCAATTTAATGAATTCCATTCAGGGGGGGTGATGATTTTTCAGTTTTGCCGGGTGCTTTGAGTAATGAGTGTCGGATGCGAATTGTCATTCATTCTCAACCCTGATCACTTAACGATTCATCTATGTTCATTGCGACCTTCTCAAGTACTCTGCTGGTTTCGAGTGCGACTTTTATTTTTTGAATTGCATCGTCGGAGAACGCTTTATCGTTAATGGATTGCAGATTAATCTTTACATTCATTTCTGCAGATCTTATGGAAGAAGTAATTAGTAATGCTGCAATGCCCGTGTCGGTCCGAAGATTCTGATTGCCGATCTCGGCCAACTTTTCAATGTCGTTAGTCAGGCTGCTTGCAAGCTCGAGTGTTTCAAGTGGGGGTTGTGCGGCTGAATGTAGGGCAGCCTGGAGTTCTTTTTCTTTCTGGTCACCTTTAGGCAGCTTATATGCAGCCATTACCTTTGAAAATCCCTCAATATCCAGCTCACACAGCTCCATGAAACGATGTCGTGCACTTTCTGACCTTTGATGTATGTCTGTAATTAAAGAAGCCCTCACGACCTCGCTGGATTTTGTCAGACTGCAGACCATACTGATCAGCGCCGCTGCCTGGGCGGCAGTGATAGCAGCGACCGAACCGCCCCCTGGTGTAGAGGCGCTGCTCGCCAGTGCCTCAAGGTAGCTATCAATAGTTTGACCTTTCACGAGCTTTCCTGGTGGTATATCTCAAATAACCTCAGTGTATTCCGCATACACATTGCTACAGTCATCGGACCGACCTTGGATATGAATACGCCTGCACGATCCCGGATGTCATCTTCAAAGTTTTTCATGCTTGAAAAATTAATGCAGATGGCTCCCGGTTTGAGTTCATCTGACTTGATTTTGAATTCTGAATCCGGAACACCGGTGATCACTATATCGGATACAGCGAGCGCTTCCGAACGGCTGATGTTGGTTTCGCTGGGTTTGGCATCCTGAAATTTCAATGGGCCGTTAATATCAAAGCTATATACGCTCGCGCCGTCATTGGACATCATCACGGCGAGGGGGCGGCCGATGACTTCACTTCGATTGAAGATGGTAACAGTTTTGTTGTCGATTGGTTTGTTCAGACTCATATCGTAAACATTGATTTCAGTCAGCATCTTGATAATGGCGAGTGGTGTGCACGGTAGAAGCGCTTTTTTTGATTCGTCCTCATCCAGAGCAAAGCGATCATTCGCATACAACTTTTTTGTCCAGTGACGACTGCCTGCCTCAATGTCTTTTTTGAAGTCAACCAGGTTTCGCAGATAGTCGTCCTGCTGATTATTGAAAACCGGAAAGTAAATAAATATACCGTGTACTGAAGTATCTTTGTTTGCAGCCAGGATCTCTGGTTCGAGCTGCAGTCGTTCGATAGATCTCAGGTCGTAATTAATGCCGATATCTTCGAATTTCTGTTTGGTGGCGCGAGCGTAGGTAACTGAGGGTTTATCCTTGCTGGCAATAAAACCAACAACATTGATTGTTTGTTTCTTTGAGGCAACTTGTTTTTTTGCAATATCAACGTATTGCTCTGCGACCTTCGATGGATCGAGTAGATGTTGGTTCAATTACTTTCCTGACTGTCATAATGATGTGGCGCTCTGCTGATTGAACCCAAATAGCCCTTGTGATGGCGACGACCATAGTCTTCTCTGGTGAAATCCTTTAACTCGAGTACTGTGAGTGCAATGGCATCACAGATCGCAGACATGACCGCTATCGTAGCGCTGGGTGTGAGCTTCAGAGGGCAGGGTTCTTCAATATCTGGCCCCATATCCAGAACAATGCTGCTTAATGTCCGTAAGGGAGAGTCCGTATGGGAGGTTACGCCAATGACAGAAGTCACGCCTAACTGGGCTGCTATTTCCAGCATTTCGATTACTTCAATCGATTTACCGCTCGTTGAAAATGCGATGATAATATCATTGTCTGAGAGCATCCCCATATCTCCGTGACCCGCTTCTGCAGGATGGATAAAAAATGCTGGTGTGCCGGTAGACGACAGGGTTGCGGCGAATCTCTGAGCAACATATCCGGCTTTGCCTATGCCTGTGGTAATGACTTTACCGGAGTTGTTTAGCACCATATTCACCGCACTTTCAAAATCTTTTGTAATTTGAATATTTGATATGGCATCTGCTTCGGTCTGGATGATCGACGACATTTTTTCCAGGATGTTCAAAGGATAATCCTAAGCTGTGTTGAGAAGCGGTTCATTATACTAGATGCAGGAGATCATGTAGCATGTTGGTTGGCGATAGTTCCATAGAAGGAGATAGATATGGTCACAATTGTGGGTAATGTGAAACCCGAGGATGATTATACGCATCCATTAGGACCCGAAGAGAACTTCAACGAATCGGTATACTTTAATTTTTTCGACCCTGCCAGAAACAGGGGCGGATTCATTCGAATGGGAAACCGTGCGAATGAAGGATATGCCGAGATGACCGTTATCGTATTTAATAGTGACGGCTCTGTTTTCTTTAACTACAAGAAACCTGAAATCAGCAGTAATGACGGCTGGAACGCGGGAGGTGCAGTTGTTGAGGTGCTGGTGCCGGGTGAGAAAATCCGAACCGTCTATGAAGGATCGGCGCTCTTTATGCAGAATCCCAGGGATATGAAAGATCCCGGCAAAGCCTTTAAATCCAACCCTTTCAAACGTTTAAGCGTAGATCTGGTGCACGAAGGTGTTGGGCCCATGTTCGGTCACGTGGGAGACCCCGAGGACAAGAATGACTTCGCAAAGGCGCATTACGAGCAGCATATGAAGGTCAGTGGGCGAATATTGATTGAAGGTGAGCAGCCCCTTCAGATAGACGGGCACGGATTGCGGGATCATTCATGGGGCCCGAGATATTGGCAGTCTATCCGGTCGTATCGATGGATTACCGGCAACTACGGCGATGACCTGGGTATGGTTCTTTCAGTTGTGGGTGATCACCAGGGAGGAATGTTCCACAAGGGCACTGAACTAATTCGGATCACGGAAATCAAGCTTGATACAGAATATGAGCAGGACAGACACTTTCACAAATCGTTTCGTGCTGACGTAACCCTTGAAACAGGAGATAAGCATGTCGTTGAAGGGGTTGTGAAAGGATTTATGCCGTTGCGTAACCGACGCTCGGAGCAGATCACCTACATTGGTGAGGGCATGACTCAATATACCCTTGATGGTGATCGGATAGGCTATGGCTTAAGTGAATTTCTCAATCAACCGGGAGATGATATTTAGCCCGAAGCACCTCACCGGCCACACCTCGCCGGTCGCACCTGGCCGGCCACACCTCGCCGGCCGCACCTGGCCGGCCACACCTCGCCGGCCGCACCTCCATACAGCAATGTCTATACCCTTTTTCAGGTATTGGCTGGATCAATAGCGCCGGGTTGATTAGTCATTTCTGACATTCGATTTCACCCTCCTCAGCAGTCTGCCTTGGACTTGCTTCTACTTATCTCATTTTCGATGCATTAATGCGGTGACTGAACCAGAATTCAGCCACAGATAAAAAGGTGGGCTGATAGCGGTGAATTTCACAGAATTATCGGTAAAGCACAAAAGCGCTGTCGCAGTGGTAGTCGGTTTACTGTGCCTGTTCGGGTATAGCAGCATCAGACAACTGCCTGTTCAACTGCTGCCTGATATCACGACACCACAGATCACCATATTCAATAACTGGCGTTCAGCAGCCCCCCAGGAAATTGAAGAAGCTATCGTCCAGCCACAGGAAGAAATGCTGCGATTCAATTCCGGGCTCGAAACTATCGAATCACGTACCCAGAGAGGGCAGGGCAGGGTGACCCTGAACTATCAACTGGGCTTCGATATGAAACAGGCACTGTTGGACGTAATCAATCGCCTGAATCAGGCACCTGATATCCCGGATGATGCGGGTGAACCTTATGTCTCCAATGGCGGTGATAATGGTTTGCCCGGTGCAGCCTCGATTCTTGTGTATACCGCGCCCGGTAATCCCACGACTGATATGGTTGTTTATCAGGATCTCATCGAAGAAGTCGTTCAAACCCGCCTGGCGCGCATCCGTGGTGTTGCGCAGGTCAATTTGAACAACAGGAGACCGAGGGAGGTGAGTATCCTGGTAGATCCCTTCAAAACAGCGGCGCTGGGCCTGCAAGTCAGTGAAATTGCAGGTGCGCTTGCGAGAGCCAGAGATGTCTCAGGTGGGTTTGCCGATGTTGGTCGACGTCGATTTACAGTTCGGTTTCTGGGAGAGCAGGAGGTTAGTCAACTCGGCGATCTTGTCGTTAGCTGGCGCAACAACCAGCCCATCTATCTGCGCGAAGTGGCACGAATCAAAATCGACTACGCTGATACTGGTCAGATAAGCCTTAGAAACGGATTCCCTTCTTTCTATATTTCCATTGCCCGGCAAAATAATGCGAATACAGTTGAACTGTTAGACGAACTGAACATTGCTCTCGAAGAACTTAATAAAGGGCCATTAAAGGAAGCCGACCTGCGTATACAGTTAAGTTTTGATGCCTCTCTGCATATTCGTCGTGCCATCAATATGGTGCAGGGTAATATTATTCTGGGAGTTGTGCTGGCTACAATGGTCCTTCTTTATTTTCTGAATAATATCCGAGCGACGCTGGTTATTACCCTGACGGTGCCCATATGTCTCCTGGTCGCATTCATCACTCTAGACGTGCTGGGATTGACATTAAATGTGATCAGTCTGGCAGGGCTGGCCTTTGCTGTCGGGCTTGTCATGGACGCCGCGATCGTTGTCCAGGAGAATATAATGAGGCTTCGCCAGGCAGGGGTTCGAACCGCAGAAGCCGTGATCAAAGGCAGTCGGCAGGTATCCGGGGCACTCTTTTCATCCACGCTGACAACAGTTGCAATCTTTTTACCGGTCTTGTTTATGGTTGGCGTGGAAGGTCAATTGTTCAAAGATCTGGCGATTACAATCTCTGTTGCAGTTCTGGCATCTCTGGCTGTGGCGCTCACAGTTTTGGCAGCGATAACGTCGAAGTGGCTAGCAGGTGAAATTGCAGAAGACCGTTTTATTTCCAAATGGGACAGACTCTCGAACTTTGTGGTGAAGATTACTGATACCACGAAATTGAGATCAGGCTGGATTATTGGATTGCTGGCTACCGCCATCATTGCGATTTGGTTGCTCACGCCCAAGATCGACTTTTTACCAAGAGCCAATATTGATGGAATACAGGTGATCTTCAACATCCCTGCGGGGATGAGCGTAAAAACCATCAACGAAGAATTGGCCCCTGACGTTGTTGCACGCTTGCAGCCATATTACAACGGAGAAAAGACACCTAAAATCCGTGCATACAATTTCGCGTCATTCAATGGATTCTATACCCAGGTCTATATCTACCCAGAAGAACCGGACGAGATTGCTGAACTCATGACCAAACTTCGGGGAGAGATCCTGAGCGGAATTCCAGATGTAAAGCCATATGTTAGCCAGGGATCTTTGCTCAGAGTTAATAATGGGGGTGGTCGCAGTATCAATGTCGATATTCAGGGGAATGATCTGTCGGAATTGATGGACGCAGCACGTAGAGGTCAGGAAGTGATAAGCGGACTATGGGAGAACACCAATGTCATTGCACAGGGTGGGCTCAATCTGAGTGAACCTGAGTTAAGGGTATTGCCGAATGATCGCCGTATAAACACCGTGGGGCTGGATCGATCTGCGGTTGGCGGCACGGTGCGTGCCTTCACAGGTGGCCTTTATGCCGGAGAGTACTTCGATGGTAATCAGCGTATGGATATGTTCGTCAGAACTGACAAGTGGAGCGCACCGGAAGAGTTGATGACGCTGCCGATTGCAACGCCCAACGGCGGCGTACAGAAATTGGGTGATCTGGTGACTCTTGAGCAGGCGGTTGGACCAACATCTCTGTCTCGCGTAGATGGCAGGCGTACGGTGACTCTCAGCGTGTCCCCGCCTCCTGAAGTCACCATCGAAGAGGCGCTGGAAACCATGCAAGCCCAGGCAACGCCTGCGATCAAGGCATTGCTGCCGGAAAATGCAAGTGTAAAGTACAGGGGTAATGCTGACAGGCTCAAGCTGGCGTTGAGTGAGGTTCGCAAAAATTTCGCCATTGCCCTGGTGATCCTTTTTATGATCATGGCTGCATTATTTCAATCGCTGAGAGATAGCATCTTTGTGCTGATTGTCATGCCTCTGGCACTCGCTGGAGGGCTTGCCGGTCTGAAAGTGTTGAATCTGTTTTCCTACCAGTCACTGGATATGCTGACGATGATTGGATTCATCATTTTGCTGGGGCTGGTGGTGAATAATGCAATCCTGCTGGTTGACCAGACAAGAGGTGCTGAGAAAGAAGGCCTGGATCGAAGAGAGGCAGTTCGTCAGGCGGTTAGATATAGGGCGAGACCGATATTCATGAGTACACTCACCAGCATATTTGGCATGTTGCCACTCATGCTTATCCCCGGTGTTGGATCAGAAATATACCGCGGGCTCGCTACAGTCATTGTAGGTGGAATGCTCGTCAGCTCGGCACTGACACTGGTTCTTCTACCGAGTCTGCTAAGGGTTGATCTGGCACTCCCATATCCTCTTCAGAAAATTAATCCATTCAAAGTCAGAGAAGCATCATGAGATTTCCTGGTTTTCTGTTTTTACTGTTCTCCCCATTCGCCCTTTTGGCAGATGATCAGCCACCCATGGTTGTCATTGTGGAACCCGTCCGGGAACTGGTTGTTGGTGAATCGGTTGTTTTTAACGGTGTTGTTCGAAGCAGGAGTGATATTGCCCTGCCTGCGACAGTCGATGGTGAATTATTGTGGGTGCTGGATGAGGGTGAATTGATTGCGCGTGGCGGCGTCGTAGCCAAAGTTGATGACCGCCAACTTAAACTGCAGAGAGAAGAACAGCAGCTTCTATCTGATAGGGCAGATATCAACAAGGCGTATCTGCAGGGAGAAGTTGACCGATTGTCACAATTGCAGGAAGCGAATCTGGCGGCTAAAACCCAACTCGCAGAGATGGTCTCAAGGAGAGATTTCGCTGCAAATGACCACGAAGTCGCTTTGTCCCGATTAGCCCAGTTGGATGAAATCCTGTCTCGAACGGAGATTGTCTCTCCCGTAGATGCGATGGTAGTTGAAAGATTGCGTCAGTCTGGTGAGTTTGCCCGTCGCGGTGAAACTGTTGTTCGTATTGTTGATCCCGCTAAACTCGAAGTCCAGGTATCGGTTCCTGTTGCGTATCTGAACCGTATTGATACAGACAGGCTGGTAAACATAAAGATTCGCGAGGTGCAGTTTGAGGCACGGATCAGTGCCGTTATACAGGCTGGTGATCAAAGTTCTCAGACATTTGACGTTTTACTGGCTGTCCCTGACGATGTCGCCGGGTTGATGGTCTCAGGTCAGTTTGCCGATGCAACTATTGTTGTTTCAGAGCAGCGGATGTCACTCTTTGTACCCAGAGATGCCGTTGTACTAAGAAGCGAGGGCAACTTCGTATTCAGAATAGAGGAAGGCAAAACCGCAAAGCGTATTGATGTAGTTCTGGGTGATGGTCAGGGTCCGCTTGTCTCGGTATCCGGTGATCTGAAGGAAGGAGATCAGGTGGCGGTCAGAGGTGTTGAGGGTCTCGCAGATGGCCAGGCAGTGGCTGCTACGTTGTAGGCTGGCCCTCTGATCCGGATTCGAGCTCTTGCGTTATTTGGCTCATTTCATCATCTACATCATCTGAAAGTTGTTGCTTCTGTTCTTGGCTAATGCCTTCAGGATCAAACCGCCATTGATTGTGAATTGTGAGTAATCTGATTAAATGCGAGTAGCCGATGCGTGAAAGCCAGGGAGTTAGCAGTTCTCCCGGGCCGCGTTTGTATCCTGCTTCCTGTAGCAGTGATTCGAGGTTCAGAAAAGGCGAATTGGCACCAGCCCCGATAGATTCTTCAGATTGGTCTTCCTCTTCTTTATTGGTGATCGTTACCTGTTCACTGGTCATAATGCGCCATGCGAGTATGACTGCCAGGATAAGACCAATAACATAGAGGTGTATCTCGTAGTCCTCCAGTCGCTGCTTATTCCACCAGACCTGGAAGACGAAATTTGTATTGGTCAGGAGATCAAATATAGGCCTGAGAAAGTTTGATTGCGCCGCTTCTTCGTCAGCCCAGATCGCAGGTGTCGTGTCGACGACCTGCCATTTGCCATCTACAAAAGCTATTGCCCAGGCATGAGCGTGTCTTTGGCGAACAATGAACATATCCAGCAAACTGCTGTATTCCTGTACCGCATAGCCAACAACGTACCTCGCGGGAACGCCAAGTTGTCTCAATAAAAGGACACTGGCACTTGCAAAGTACTCGCAGTGACCCTTCTTCGTGTTTAGCAGAAAGTGAGATATCGGATCATTCTCCATGGAATCATTCTGATACAGGCTGTATCGAAAATCCTTAAAGAATCCATAGACACTGTCAATTGGATGATCCGGATCCAGTCCTTCCCTACTTATCAGTTCGGAAAATACCTTCTGGTGGTTTTCAGGCACGATAGTATCTGTAGTTAGCGGATTGCCGTTAATATTGTCTTTATACTGAAATCGAACCCGGTATTTAGGGCTGGGAACCAGTCCAATTCCCTGCAGTGCACCATAGTAATTCTGTCCGATATTCAAAGCAGGTAAGTCTCTTATTTCTGTAGCGCCGGGTGGCAGCGGTACAAGAGATCTTTCGCGTTTAAACTCAAGAAAAATATCGAGGAGATTATCGTTCATGTCTGGTTTGGATAGTTCCCAGCGGAAGTCATCTGCATGTTCCACCGGATCAAAAGTCAGGTTCATCACACTCCAGCTATTGTCTGATGGAAAATCGTAGCTCGCTTCCTGCAACAGACCAGGCACTTTTACTCCTTCCTTTGCCTCGACACGAAATAGAATTTCGTCTGAAAGTTTAAGACGTCCAACAGAGCCGATAGCAGTTTGAGTCTTGAGTGGATTGGTTCGCTGCTGAATCCAGTTTGCGATCCACACCTGAGCCCGGCGTTTTAGTTCCAGATGGGTTCCTCGAATTCCGTTCTGGGTTGCAAATGCTGCAAGAAAGGTTATTGATACCAGTAGTATCCACAGATTTCGACTGTAACGTGGTGAACGTAACGGCATGAGTGCAAGGCAGATCAATAGTGAAGCCAACGGGAAGTAGTAGCTGATGCCGTACATATTGGTGCCCGCCGCGACCAGGCAGGTTGCAAAAAGAATGTAGTCCAAATCCCAGGACTGGGTAACGGGTTGCCTCTGTCTCCTCAGAGATACGAAGAGCACGTCGAGACTCATCCTTTCGGTTGTACTATATCCGATTACGATAACCAGAGGATAGAAAAGAATAGGGAACCAACGCACCAGCGTTATGATGAAGTGATATTCTGACCTGTTCAGAAACAGGAATAATAAAATGCCGACGAGTGCAACACTCGTGAGATCAGCAACTCTGTAGAAATCCTGTTGGGTTAATGCCCAGCGGAAGTTAAAAAAGAACTGTGCTTCCCAGACTATGGCCATTGGGATAGCGAACCAGATTAAGTCAGACTGAAGCCCCCAGATTAAAAGTGCCGCTGTTTGGACAAATCTAAGTTTCATAGTTGATTCAACTTTGACTGGATTTCGTCAACAGGCAGTATGTGGATACTAGTTGGTGGTTCATCAAGAGATGACGCATCGTCGGTGACGATAAATATCTCTGTTGCGATATTTGCACCCTGAAGCGTCCGAACCAGTTTCTGGTGTTCTTGTGACCAGTCGGATAAAACAAGAATGCATCCGCTAATCAACCGACCATGGTTTGCTATCGCCTGACTGAGCTTATCCAGTTCCAGAGAGCTGTGCTTGAGTG
Organism: uncultured Pseudomonadales bacterium; assembly: GCA_964548025.1. Classification (GTDB taxonomy): domain Bacteria; phylum Pseudomonadota; class Gammaproteobacteria; order Pseudomonadales; family Azotimanducaceae; genus JAHRVQ01. The sequence continues at coordinate 1,878 of CAZJRI010000148.1, read as the reverse complement.
TGGCCAGTGCTTCAAGCTGTTCGGTAACCCGGCTGGTTCCGCGACCCGAGGTAAGAATCTCTGCCTTCTCGGCCAAATAGATCAGATCAAGCATTGAATCAGAGTCGTTCAGTGCCAGAAGAAAACTTGCAGCAACAGAAATGGATTCTTCGAGCACGATAGATCTGGAACAACTTGTATCGAGTACGAGCGCCAGTCTTACGAAATACTCGTCTTGATATTCCCTGACGACGGGTTTATTTCTCTTTGCTGAACTGGCCCAATGAATTTTCTTCATTGAATCACCGTCTCGATAATCCCTCAATGAGACAAATTCGTCTGATTCACCGATTGACCAGGACGCATTGATTCCACCAGGCTGGAAGTGTCTGCCAGCACCAAGGTTGAATGATTTGCTGATGTTATAGCGCTTTGGTAATACCGTAAGCGAATCAGGGTTCTCAAATCGGGTAATACCATGGCTCAGTCCCAGCGGGTCTGGATGTAGTACCGTCGTTGATGAGAAATGTACCATACCCCTTCGCAGGGGCGTCCCTTCGATGTTTACATTTTTTGTCGCCTTGAGCGAAATGTCAGGCGCCTTCGTTGCTTCGATCGTTATGCCGGTATTCACCTTCTGAAGGTAAATGAATCGATGAAATCCTATGAATCTGTCATAGGCGTTTCGGGTATGTTCATAAGGTTCCAATTCACGTTTGAACTGTTCTCTGTCAGGGGGGCATGTCTTGGGGTTGTCGACAATCGTGAGATCGGATTCAATTTTTGTACCGGTATTGGTAACGGAGATCTGATACTCGAATGGTTGGCCCGCCGTTGCATATCGAGGCAAATGCCGTCTGATTTCAACCTTCGGTCTTTGTAGACGTAGTGAAATGCGTGAGACAAATACGATGCAAAGAAGAAAAGCAAAGAGTTGATAAACAAGTGTCGAATCTGTATCCAGGCCGAGTACCGCACATATTACTATACCCGGTTCTATCAGACGTGATCGATCAGTACCCTGTCTTTTACGATCACGTCTGGGCCGCAAAGCTCTTACATAGCCCGGGTAAATCCAATCGCGAAACATGATTCAGGACTTGTTCGGTATGGTAGGTGTGATATTAAGCATTTCCGGTCTCGAATTTGCGCAAATTAGACGGGTACTTTTGTTTCCTGAATGATCTCCTGTACGATCTGATTGGCACTGCCACCGGAAAACTGAGCATCAGAATCCAGTGCAAGACGATGTGCAATAACAGGGAATGCCAGTTCCTGGATCAGATCGGGGGTAATAAATTCAATGCCATTGATCAGCGCCAGAGCCTGAGCACATTTCATAAGTGTAATACTTGCCCTGGGGCTTGCGCCCATCTGCACACCGGAATGATTCCGGGTTGCCGCCACCAGATCGATAATATACCGCTTCAGTTCATCGGTTAGACGAATTCTCTGAGCAGCATGGCGAATGACTTTTATATCCTCGAGGGAGATGCAGGGGCTGAGATCAGCAAGTGGATGAGCATGCTGCTGGCTACTTAGTATCTCCATCTCGTCGTCTCTGGATACATAACCTAGCTTAAAGCGCATTGCGAACCTGTCCATCTGGGCTTCAGGTAGTGGATAGGTGCCGTGAAATTCAACCGGATTCTGTGTGGCAATTACAAAGAAAAAATCATCCATGGAGAATCGATTACCTTCTACACTGACCTGATTTTCGCCCATGGCTTCAAGCAGGGCGGACTGAGTTCGGGGTGAAGCTCTGTTAATCTCATCTGCAAGAAGTATCTGCGTAAAAATCGGCCCCTTGCGGAACCTGAAATCCTGGGTGTTCTGATCAAAGATTGAAACACCAAGAATATCCGTTGGTAGAAGATCAGGTGTGAATTGTACTCTCTT
>CAZJRI010000147.1:0-13472 GCA_964548025.1 uncultured Pseudomonadales bacterium | reverse complement strand
GCTTTTGTAAACAGCCCTGAGCTGCTTTTGTAAACAGCCCTGAGCTGCTTTTGTAAACAGCCCTGAGCTGCTTTTGTAGACACCCTGAGCCGTAGTTGGAAAATTTAGGTAGCAGTATGTTGAATTTTGAGTATGAGGATTAGCTGTGAACACCAAATGGCAATTTGAAAGTGAATACCATCACCTCAGTAACACGGCTGCGAACCGAAAGGGTTCAATCCACGATGATGAACCTGCTCGCAAACTGGGCTTCAAGGGTGCGTTTGTACCCGGTAGTGTAGTTGGAGCCTATGCCTGCACAGCGGTTGTGAACCGATGGGGTAGTGACTGGTTCGAAAGCGGTTGGTATGACTTTAATTTTGTGAGTCCGGTGTATACCAGCGATCAGGTGAGAGTCCATGCAGTTGATATTGGCGACAATGTGGTTGAATGCAGGATTCTGGATGAAGAAGAAAGGTTGTGTTGTCTGGGTAGAGCCGGTCTGGGTAAAACACTTCCCTGGGCCGCCGAATTAACGACCGCCGCCCGTAAAGAAGAAACAGATCTTATATTCCCGGACGCAAGGCCTGGCACGCAATTCAAGGATCATACCGTGACAATTGGACCAGAGGATGTTGAACCTCTGCTTGAGGCATCATGTGATCGTGACGATATCTGGCGTTCCTATATCCATCCTGAACATCTGATGCCCATCGCGCTTCGAATGTGTGATTTCAAAATGACCCCGGTCGAAGGTATTCGCCCACCTGGTATGTGGGCTCAGCACGCCCTTGTGCAATATGGTGCCCTGCCTTATGGCACCTACCGGTTTACCGAACACCTGGCGGCGAAGGGAGCATCAGGTCGTACCCATTTTCTGGACTTCCAGTTTCATGTCTACGATACAAACGACGTTGAACTTGCGGTTGGTCGTCACAAATGCAAATTTATCCTCGATGCAGATTGAGTGGCAAAATGGTCTGGTAAGAGAGGCCAGGTGTGGCTAAATAGTGACTTTAGTCAAAATCCTGTGGTTTAGCCTTCGAAGGCTTTGACAATAAAGTCTGGTTTCTGTTTCGATGTTGTTCAACAGAGATAATTCCGCCAACACAACCTGCTGAACGAAAGGAAAGACAAATGCCTGATGACAAATTTCGCAAAACGGTAAGGGAGTGGCTCAGTGAAAACTTCAGTGAAGAAATTAAGAATGCGGCTGAAGGTAGTGATGAGAGAAAAGAGTGGGCCCGACGTCTGGCCGACAAGGGGTGGATCGTACCGGACTGGCCGAAGGAATATGGTGGTGCAGGACTCAATTTTCAGGATCATATAACCCTCATGCAGGAGTTTGGAGCACTCGGAGCGACACTGCCATTTGATAATGGTGGTCAGGCAAGGGGCATGATCGGGCCGACATTGCTTGAATATGGTACCGATGAACAAAAGCAAAGACATCTACCCAAAATTGCCCGGGCAGAGGTTCAATGGTGCCAGGGTTATAGTGAACCGGGTTCAGGCTCAGACCTCGCCAGTCTCTCGACCAGGGCAGTTCTCGATGGCGATAACTACGTCCTGAATGGACAGAAGATATGGACCTCCGGTGCCCAGGTTGCGAGTTGGATCTATGTTCTGGTTCGAACCGACCCCAAGGCCAGCAAGCACGATGGTATTAGTATGGTTATCGTTGATATGGATCAACCCGGAGTGACCGTCAAACCGATTAAACTGATTTCCGGTTCCTCGCCTTTTTGTGAAACCTTCTTTGATGATGCAATCGCGATGGATCTGATTGGCCAACCCAATCATGGCTGGACCATCGGTAAGCGGTTGCTGCAACATGAGCGATCGGGTATTTCAGGGATGGGAGCTGGTGGCGCTTCGGCTGCTCGACCAGTGGGACCACGTAGATACTACCTGGCCGATCTGGCGAAGCAGTATATTGGTGAATCTGAAGAGAAGATAGCTGATCCGGCTATTCGAGATGAGGTGATCCAGCACCGGCTAAATGAGCAGTCATATCAACTGACTTTGAACAGGACCCGTGAGGAAAATCAGTCAGGAGAAACCCTTGGCTTTGCAACATCCATCTTCAAGGCGGTTGGCGCGAATCTTGGCAAATCGAGTACTGAATTGCAGGTTCGAATCATGGGATCCAACGGCATCGGATGGGAAGGAGATGCATTTACTTCCACTGAGCTTGATGCAACAAGAAACTGGCTGGGAGCGCGAGCAAGCAGCATCGCTGGTGGTACGAATGAGGTGCAACTTAATATCATTGCAAAACGTGTGCTTGGCCTACCCGATTAGACAATGGATTTAGCAGAGGTGCCTGGTGCTGAATTATCCCAAAGAAGTCTGGTCAATAATGAATGAAAAAAGAGTGCTACAACTGATACACTTCTGGAACTATAGAATCAAAATGATGGCTGGTTGAGATACGGCTGAATTATGAATAGAGTTCGCAAATCTGGATTTGGTAAAGCAGTATATCTTCTGCTGATACTATCGCTTTGCGTTCGCAGTATCGTTCCTGTCGGTTTGATGATAACTGGCGACAGCGAAAGCCTGTTTGATCTCGATATTGTTCTTTGTGATGGTGACAAGGGTCTGGCGGCCATTCCCGGATTTGGACCTGCAGATGATCACCATCATCACGCTGCGAGTCACCACCCTTCTGGCCTGAGCGAATCACAAACGGAACAGGAGAATGAGACCGCCGGTTGTGAATCCTGTGATTTTCTCTGGGCTAATTCAGGATTTGAAGAGGTCCTTGAAGTCGATGGCTATCTGCATCTTGATTATCTTTCCAATAAATTACCCGGTAAGACTTGGCAGGCGGGAAAGATCCAACGCCTCATCCTTGCCTATCAATCCCGCGCACCGCCTACTACCCCTATCTCTTAAATAATACAGCGCTCTCCACTAAATAAATTTCACCTGTTTGTGGACCGCATTAATTGGCTGCGTGCGCTTTTAATTCCCTGCACTGCGCTCGCCGAGATATAGAAGGTAGTAAATCATGTATGTAGAAAACTATGGCAAGCAAAAATGGCTTGTCCTTTTGGGGATAAGTCTCGTTAGCATCAGTCTTGATCTGGCTGCTGACGATGGGGTGATCTCGCAATCCGAGATGGAAGAGATAGTCGTCTGGGGAACCCGAGATCCACTGAGCGGATCTGGTGATCACCCGTCCAACAGAATCAGGTCGAAGGATCTCGTCAGTATTAATGCGACCACGACTGAAGACCTGGTTAAGTATGAGCCGGGCATTATTATACGCAAACGATTCATCGGTGATGCCAATGGGACAATGGGCATCAGGGGCGCCAATATGTTCCAGACTGCCAGATCCATGGTCTTTGCAGATGGGGTTCCCTTGCACTATTTCCTGCAAACACGATGGAGTGGCTCCCCTCGCTGGTCATTGGTCTCAGCCGATGAAATAGCCGAAATCGAGGTTTCCTACGGCCCGTTTTCGTCCGAATATAGCGGGAATTCAATGGGCGGGGTAATCAATATTGAGACGGCCATCCCTGATAAAAGAAAGGTCCATGCAGAGATCTCCACCTTCCAACAGGATTTCAGCAGTCTTGGCTACAGTGATGATCATCTTGGATATAAAGGATTCCTGAGTTATGCGGACAAAATCGGTAATTTCAGCATCTATACGTCTCTTAACCACCTGGAAAACGAGGGGCATCCACAGTCATTCTATTTCTCAAAGCACAAAGCTGTACCGGAAGGGATTTCGACCGTTGCGGTAACTGGTGGCACCCTGGATGTTAACGAATACGGAGATCCCGCACTTTATTACGGGAACGCTGGTCCCTCAGATGTAAGCGCAGATCAGTTCAAGGTAAAACTCGGTTATGAGTCGAATGAATGGCTGACCATCGTCAATCTGGCCTATGAGGATCGGGAGAGTGAAGGTAATTCAGTTCAGAATTATCTGAGAGATGCGAACGATAACCCCGTCTGGACCGGATGGGTTTCAGCCAATGGCCATCACTTTGAGGTGGAAGGTGATGACTTCCAGCATGATCGAAGTGATCGAAGGAGTTTGTTGATCGGCGGAAGAACTCGAGGTCCGGTTTCTGACAACTGGTTTATCGAGCTGGGAGCGAGTCATTTTGAAATTCTGTCCGACAAAACTTATAGCACCAATGTAAATCCGTTAGATCCAGTTTTTGTGCCTGGTTATACGTTATCAAAACAGTTTGGTGATACAGGTTGGTCAACCGTTGATATTAAACTGTCGAGAGATGACCTGATGAATATCTCGGGTCTGGGTCTTCTGGCGGGGTATCACTATGAGAGCTATGAGCTGGAAATCGAGAATGCGAGCGGTGGAAAGAGCCAGACCCATGCCATGTACCTGCAGTCGCGGTATCAGGTTAATGACCTGTTTCGAGTCGGTCTCGGCGGCAGGTTCGAGAAGTGGGAGAGCAACGATGGGTTCTATATTAACCGTGGCGTATTCCAGGCGCTCCGAGACAGATCTGAGAGCCATTTTTCCCCAAAATTCAGTCTGAGTTTTGAGCCACTTGAATGGCATTTCACCTATTCATTTGGGAAAGCATACAGATTCCCCATCGTTGAAGAATTATTTCAGAATGAAAGAACTGCCCGGTCCCGTTCTGTCGCCAATGCCAGCCTGAATCCGGAAAAAGGCTTGCACCATAACGTCGAAATCGGACATTCACTCGGTAATGGTTCTGTCAGCCTCAATCTCTTCAGAGAAACCATAGAAGATGTCATTTTTTCACAAACAGGCATAGTGGGGGGAACCAGTTTGCGGACATTTCTGCCTGTCACTGAAGTAATAACGAACGGATTTGACCTGACCGTTCAGCAGTACGATCTATTCAGTGCGAATGTTGATCTTAGGTTCAATCTGAATTATCTGGATGCTGAGATTACTCGCAATGATCCAAATCCGATGCTTGAGGGGAACGAATTCCCAAGAATGCCAAAATGGCGAGCTAATGTTCTGGCAACCTGGCATGCCAGTGACCGTTGGGATATTGGATTGGGTATTCGTTTTGCATCTGACAGTTTCGGTGATCTTGACAACAGAGACCGTGCTGACAATGTCTTCGGTGCGCATGATGACTATCTGTTCATAAATCTCAAATCTAGCTACAAAATGAGTGACAACGTGAAAGTGAGTCTGGGCATAGATAACGTCACAGATAAGATCGCCTATGTACATCATCCGTGGCCCGGGCGAACCATCTACATGGAATTGGCGCTGGATTATTGAGATGGATAATCTTTTCGGTCCGAGAATATCAATTGTGGCCTGTGGAATTGCAGCGATATTGTTGATCACCCCAGTGGTTGCATCCGGTGAAATGCGTTGTCAGCACGCTGAAGAAGTATCCGTACACTGTGGTCGCACACCCAGCGGCGTAGTTGACCCAGAAGGCCATCTGCTGCTTGTATTCGTGGCAGGCGAATTTGTCTACTTCAGCAAATCACTCGACGGTGGTCAGAGTTTCAGCAAACCTGTTCGGATTAATCCTGTAGCTGAGCCGGTCTATACGAACGGTGAGAATCGACCCAAGATCAGCCTCGGCGCTGAGGGCCAGATTTATGTATCCTGGAGCAAAGTGACCAGCGGCCGCTTTAACGGTGATATTCGCTTTAGCCGATCACTTGATTCTGGTACTTCGTTCGAAGCGGTAAAGACCATTAACGACGACAATCTGACAACAACCCATCGCTTCGAAAGCATGCGGGTTGATGATAGTGGAAATATCTATCTAACATGGATAGACAAGCGGGATTTGGTCGCAGCGAAAGCGCGAGGTGAAGCATATCGAGGAGCGGCAATTTACTATTCGGTTTCGAGAGATAATGGCGTGTCATTTCAACCTAATAGATTGGTTGCAGCGAATAGTTGTGAATGCTGTCGAATTGCAACTGCACCTGCTGAGTCTGGTATCTCGATTTTCTGGCGGCACATCTTCGGAGAGAACCTGCGAGATCATGCCTTCGCGACCCTCGGACCTGAAGGTCTGATATCACCCATGCAGAAAGCCACGTCTGACGGCTGGCACATAGATGCCTGTCCCCATCACGGCCCATCCATCGATGCCGTCGGAGGAGGAGATGATCGTGAGTATCATCTTGCCTGGTTCACGAACGGTACTGAGAGAAAAGGAATTTATTACGGCAGAAGAGTGGTCAATGGAGATGATCCGGTTTCAGTCAGGGCCATTTCCGTTAAACCCTCTGCAAGCCATCCCCATCTTGTGAGTATTCAAAACCAGGTCTGGATAGCCTGGAAAGAGTTTGACGGCAATCAGACGCTCGTAAAGGTACTGAATTCAGATAACGGTGGTTCGAGTTGGGGAGATGAGAGAATTGTCGCAACAACCGGGAGTGACTCTGATCATCCCTTTCTGCTCAAAGCGAGTGATGATATATATCTTAGCTGGTTCACCAGGAGCGAAGGTTATCGCATTATCAGAATAAGACCGGAGTCGCTGAAATGATGCGGTTTCTATATTCCGGTTTCCTGTTGGCGATACTATTGTTTTCGATGCCAGCCCTGGCCGAGGTTTTACCATTTAGCCACTCCACGATGGATTCTATCGAGAAGAGAAATCAGGGCAGCCCCTGGTTGCTGGTGATCTGGTCAACAGATTGCCCGCCCTGTTATGAAGAACTGGATACGCTTGCCCGGCTGAAGAAACAGCGACAGGACAGGTTAAGGATTGAGTTAGTATCTTCAGATCCGGATACCGTGAGTGGTGACGTTAAGCGCGTACTGAAAACTTATCAGCTTGATCACCTGGATACCTGGCAATATACCGAGGCCAACAGGGCGAGGATTCAGCATTCCATAGATGAGAAGTGGCGTGGCGAGTTACCGAGGAGTTATTTCTACAAGCCGGATGGGAGCCGTTGCGGGATCAGTGGGTTGCTTTCTGAAGCAGTAATAACAGCATGGTTTGACGCCGGTCAGTTCAGTTGCGGGCTTACCGAAAATGAAACAAGGTGACGAGAATGTGGTTGGTATTATTCTCGAACTAACCTTTCAGGTCAGTCGTCAGTGTCGGGGATTCTCACGGGGGTTATCGGTGCCGGTATTCCCAGAGACTTTGTTTATAGTAATACGGAAGATACAAACCGCTAAATTTTTGTTGTGCATCTGTATATACTGTGTATACTAGGTATACATAGATGGACACAGACTTCGTATTTTCACAGACCGATACACGCCCCATGTACCTGCAGATCATGGAGCAGGTCAACCAGCGGGTTTCAGTCGGTGACTGGCCGGAAGGGACGAAAATGCCATCCATTAGGGAATTGGCAGTCGCTGCGAAGGTAAGCGTTATTACGGTAAAACGTGCTTATCTGGAACTTGAACGTAATGGCGTGATCGTTACCCGGCAGGGCAAAGGCTCGTGGGTGAGTGGCGAACTGGATCTTAAAGATCTCCGCCAACAGGAAATGCGACAGCATCTGCGTCGGGCAGCCGATCTGGCTGAATCCATATCACTAAGCAAAAAAGATCTGTTGTTACTGTTCCAGGAAACAATAGAAAAGGAGAGATAGCGATGTCGGATCTCGCAATTGATTGTCAGGGTATCAGTAAACACTACCCTTTATTCGAGTTAAAAAACATTAACCTGCAAATACCCACTGGCTCAGTGATGGGATTCGTCGGACCCAACGGGGCTGGAAAGTCCACCACCATGCGAATCATTATGGGACTGATTGGACATGATTCAGGCACCGTCAAGGTTCTGGATTGTGCCATCCCCAAACAGCAGATCGAGGCAAAATACGATATCGGTTTCTTCTCTGAAGATATGCGTCTTTATGGCAGCAAGACCATTGGCTTTCATATGGACTTCATCAAGTCGATCTATAAGGGTTGGGATGATGTTCTAGCCGGTGAACTACTCGTTCGATTCGATCTGGTTCGGGAGCAGAAGGTCAAGGGCTTGTCTCATGGACAACGAGTGAAAGCTTGCCTGCTACTTGTCCTGGCACGATCTCCACGACTGCTGATTCTCGATGAACCAACCACTGGTCTTGATCCCGTTGCCCGTCAGGAAATTATGACCGAGATGATGAAGGTTCTGCAGGACGAATCACGCACGATTCTATTCTCTTCGCACAACACGCTGGATGTGGAGCAGATCTCTGATCACATCGCGTTCATTCTTAATGGCAGCATTATCGATAGCCGGGACAAAGAATCATTCCTAGACAGTTGGCGCAGGATCAGGTTGGAATTGCCTGACGGATCACAGCTGTCGGCAGGGGGGCATCTGTTGGATCTGCATTCGAGCGGTAGATTGGCGGTTGCAACGACTGATGCTTTCAGCGATCAGTTTCTTGAATCACTCAAGAAAGAAGGTGCTTGCATAAAGGGTGTAGAGCGAATGACCCTGGAAGAAATATTCCTTGCCAGGGTTAAAAACAGTCAGGAGATGGAATCATGAATGAGTCAATACTTACGCAATTGGTGTTGAAAGACTGGCGGATTATGCAAACACCGGTGATTTTGTACTGGATTGCTGGTGCTGGAGCGATCATTGTTGCGATTCTCGGTACCGAGATACTGGGGGTGGCGAGTTTCATTCTCTTTATCGCAGCTCTGGCTGGTGCTGGCATTCACACACTCATGCAAACGATTGTTATTGAAAGAACTGATCAGAATCTGCCTTTTATCATGAGCCTGCCAATAACGGTGAAGGAGTTTACCTATGCCAAGATGATCGTCAATCTTCTGATTTTCGGAAGTGTCTGGTTTTCACTTTCATTGGCGAGTCTTCTCATTTTCGTGGGGGCAGACGGCATGCCAAGAGGTACCTTTCCCTTTTTCTGCATCCTTCTGCTGATGGTTCTCGTTGCGTATGTCAGTATGCTCTGTGTAGCGATGCTCAGCCAGACACAGGGACCAACCATTGTCGCCACTGTGGTTGGTAATCTGGGTGCTCAACTACTGCTCTGGTTTATTGGCGATCTGCATGCAATCCGTTCAGTGATTGGAGGTCCTGTTGCCGTCTGGAACAGCACCAGCATTGGTATTATTGTTGCTGAAGTTACGGTGGCGGTTGTACTGATCATTGCGACCGTTGCGCTGCAATCGCGAAAACAAGATTTTGTCTAGTCGGTACTTCAGCCTCTTCTGCATCCTGACAATCATTGCGGGTTGTTCCGAGCAGGAGGTCTCGCATAATGAAATGAATAGCCGCAGTCTGGTTGACTTGACCATGGCTGAAATCTATCAGTCTAAGTGCGATAGCTGTCACGGTGATCCAGAGATAAAGGCGCCTTCATTCGAATCCTTGCGCCAGCGTAACCAGACCAATCTCCTCTTTTCAATGACTAACGGCACAATGAAGGCGCAAGCTGAAGGTCTGAGTCAGAAACAGCGACATGAACTGGCGGTCTATATCGCTGGTGAAGACAAAACAAGTGAGCCTGATGCATCGAGTTATTGCAGTGACAGAATAGTTCGCGAAGGTACGATCTTCGCATCGAAGTGGGGAAGCGATCTTCAAAATAGCGCACGGGTAGAAGACGGACACTCGAAAATCAATGCAGGCAATGTCTCGTCGCTTGTGCTGGATTGGGCCTTTGAATTACCCAATGCTGCAGATGCGAGATCACAACCGGTGATCATGGGTGATACGCTTTTTATTGCATCAACCGCAGGTGATCTCTTTGCCCTCAACAGGCGTACCGGTTGTATAAAATGGCATTACAAGGCGCCGGTTCCGTTGCGTACCGCAATCACATTAGGTAGCGTGAAGTCAGGAGATGCGGATCAGACCTGGCTTTTTTTTGGTGATTCGGCATCCCATACCAGTGCAATTAACGCAATGAGTGGAGAGCTCGTCTGGCGCGTAGACGTCTCTGTTTCTGAATACTCCATCCAAACCGGTGCTGTTATTTTCCATGACCAAAAACTCTATGTGCCGGTCTCGCTGTATGAGGTAATCCTGGCGGCAGACCCGGAACATGAATGCTGCAAAGCCCATGGGGCGCTCTCAAAGCTTGATGCAATGACTGGAGAGATTGAGTGGACCACGCATACGACGACCGAGGCAAGCCCGCAACGAATCAACAAAGACGGCATTCAGCAGTGGGGACCATCAGGAGCACCTATCTGGTCCACGCCGACGATTGATGAAAAACGGGGTCTGCTATACGTTGGCACCGGGCAAAACGCGTCCTTTCCTGCGACAGCCTACAGTGACTCAGTGATCGCAATGGACCTCGTCACTGGTGCAATCAAGTGGCATATGCAGGCGACCGCAGGTGACACATATAATGCCGCCTGTTCACGTTTCCCAAAGGGCGAGAATTGCCCGAAGTGGGTTGGCCCTGATTTTGATTTTGGCGCATCAATCATCATTAGCAGGGATTCAAAGGGAAAGGACCTGCTCCTCGCAGGTCAAAAGTCGGGAGATATCTACGCGCTAGACCCTGATGACGATGGTGAGGTGATCTGGCGCAGCAGAATTGGTGGAGGCTCGCTATTGGGTGGTGTTCACTGGGGCATGGCAGTCAAAGGCAACCTGGTATTTGCCGCAGCCAACGATCCCCCTTTCCCTGGTCTTGGCCGTCAACCTGGTGTATTTGCTCTCGATATAGACAGTGGAGACATCATTTGGCAATACCTTGTGGAGAGAGGTTGTGAAACCTCATTTGAAGACTATTTCCAGAGACAGGAAATGTATCCCGACTGCTCTTTTTATTATGCGTTTTCCGCAGCACTGACAGTTGCCAATGACGTTGTTTTTGCCCCGGCTCTGGATGGCAGGATTCGAGCTTTCCGGGCAGATGATGGTGAACTGCTCTGGCTGTATGACACGGCCATATCATACAAAACGGTAACAGGTTCCAGTGCGCACGGGGGGGCGATGGACAGCGGAGCTGTGGTATTCGCGGAGGAGCATGTTTATATGCAATCCGGTTATAGTCTGTTTGGCCAATTGCCCGGGAATGTACTGCTGGCATTCAAGTTGGCTGTAGATGACACATAGATAGTCAGATCGGTGATAGTCAGATCGGTGAATTTCATTGCAAATCTGGGCGGTATATCCTCGATTAGAAATAAAGGCTGAGGATTTCAGCCTGGTTTGATCCGGACTGCGGCGTGGTGAGTTGAAGTTTCACCCGTGATTCAGGCGTAGATCGGGCTAATGATTGTATTAACTCATGGGTAATAGGAATTGATTATGTCTGAAAAGTACATGGAAAAGTGGCATGCACACCTGAAGGGTGAACTCCCTGGTGGACTGGATGAATTACTGGATGATGACTGCACGTTTTTCTCACCCATCGTATTTAGCCCCCAGCGCGGCAAAGATCTGACCAAGCTTTATCTTGGTGCGGCTGGCAATACCTTCAGTGAAGGTGATAGTGAAAAAGCACCGGGATCAGCGGAGTCGAAATTCAAATATGTAAAAGAGGTCGTGAGTGGCAATCATGCGGTACTGGAATTTGAAACAGAGGTGCAGGGTAAATACGTTAATGGCGTAGATATCATCAGTTTTAACGATGAAGGCAAAATTGTTGAGTTTAAAGTCATGATAAGACCGCTGCAGGCTATCAACCTGATGCATGAACAGATGAAGGCAATGATAGCGAAAATGACCAGCTAACCTACTATTCAATGGCCGCATATGACTGTATTCGTCACATGCAGTTAGCCTTGACTGTTTTTCTCATCTTCCTGTACCTTCACTAACATATCATTGATTGCATATCATCATTGTAAGCCGGTGAAGAGAGGCGTATAAATTTCTCCTCGCAAAGGAATAATGAGGTGAATCTTGGCCAAGCAACCTTCGAATAAGATTCTTCAGGAACTACACCTGAAAATGATACGAATCCGCCGCTTTGAAGAAGAAGCGGGTCGGATGATGGAAGAAAGCAAGATCCCGGGCGCATTACACCTGTACGTAGGTGAGGAAGCTATTGCTGCAGGGATCATGCAGCACCTTAGTGATGAAGATCAGCTAACGAGCACTCACAGAGGTCACGGCCACCTGGTCGCGAAAGGTGGAGAGTTTGCTCCCATGTTTGCCGAGCTTTTTGGTCGCGCTACGGGGTACTGCAAGGGTAAGGGCGGCAGTATGCATATTTCCAACATGGAACTGGGTATGCTGGGTGCCAACGGCATCGTCGGTGCCGGGCCACCCATTGCAATGGGGGCTGCATTCGCCAACAAGTTTCTGAAGTCGAAAAGGGTATCAATTGCCTTCTTCGGTGACGGCGCGTCGAATGAGGGTAGTATTCACGAAGCCATCAATATGGCATCGTTGTACAAACTACCCTGTGTCTTCGTCTGTGAAAACAACGGCTACGGAGAATATACCTCTCAGGCGAACCACCAGGCGATTGTTGATGTGGCGGATCGTGCATCAGGATATGGCATACCCGGTGTAATAGTCGATGGTATGGATGTCATGGCTGTTTATGAAGCAGCAGGTGAAGCCATCAAACGAGCACGTGATGGGGAGGGTCCGACACTGCTCGAATGCAAAACCTATCGTTACTACGATCATGTAGGCGTTAGGGGTATGGGGCTGACCTATCGTACCGACGAAGAACTTGAAACCTGGAAGAAAAGAGATGCCATCCAGGCTTTCGAGGCGAATCTGATTGAACTGGGAGTGCTGACTCAGAAGAAGATAGATAATCTTTATAGCAAGATAAATAAAGAAATCGAGGAGGCTATCCAGTTTGCTGAAGATAGTCCGTATCCCGATGCATCTGAATTGCTGGAAGATGTCTATAGCGAGGGAGTCTGATATGTCTGAACAACAGAAAGCAGGATCAAGAGATTTACCCTATGTTGCAGCGATCACTGAAGGGGTAAGAGAAATTCTACTTGAGCAGGATAATGCATTTGTCGCCGGTGAAGACGTTGGGCAGGCAGGTGGAGTATTCGGCCATTACCGGAATCTACAGCCGGAATTTGGCGCCGATCGAATCATAGATACGCCGATTTCAGAGAAGGGCATCATGGGTCTGGGGATTGGCGCTTCTGCAACCGGCTGCCGACCCATTATCGATATCATGTTCATGGACTTTATGGGTGTGTGCATGGATGAGATTGTCAATCAGATGGCCAAGATGAGGTATATGTTTGGCGGTGCGGCGACCTTACCGGTTACGGTTCTGACAATGTCCGGTGCGGGCATGAACATGGCTGCACAACATTCACAAAACCTTGAAGCCTGGTTGGCTCATCTGCCCGGCGTAAAGGTTGTGATGCCGTCGAATGCCTATGACGCCAAAGGACTTATCATTGCCGCGGCGAGAGATGATAATCCAGTCTTCGTTATCCTCAACAAGGCATCTCTTGCCTTGAGTTGTGAAGTGCCGGAAGGCGCTTATGAAGTAGAGATAGGCAAAGCTGAGGTCGTTAGACAAGGGACGAATTTTACAATTGTTGCTATTAGCAGAATGGTTCATGAGGCACTCAAAGCTGCTGATGAACTGAAAGATTCCGG
>CAZJRI010000146.1:0-13571 GCA_964548025.1 uncultured Pseudomonadales bacterium | reverse complement strand
CCTGCGACCTACGGCTTGTAAGGCCGTCGCTCTCCCAACTGAGCTAAACACCCTCAGAAATGGGAGAGCGAATTGTAACGGCTGATGCTGATGAGTCAAGGGCAAATGGGGAAAAACGCCGGAGTGCACCAAATCGCCTGGATCCCCTGTCACAAAGGTCCTTTGTTGCCCCCCGATTCATGCTAACGGGTTATTAGCTAAAAACCCTTGGGTCTTGGAGCAAACGGGGCGAATCTTTTATATTGCGCAATCTCAAATTCACGATATTCAGCCATGCCCGATTACCGACTTACACACCTGAAAGAACTCGAAGCGGAGAGTATCCACATTATCCGTGAAGTTGCCGCTGAGTTCGATAATCCGGTGATGCTCTACTCAATCGGGAAAGACTCTTCTGTCATGCTGCATCTGGCAATGAAGGCATTTCATCCAGGTATACCGCCCTTTCCGCTCATGCACGTGGATACCACGTGGAAATTCCGCGAAATGATTGAATTCAGGGATAATCTCGCCAAGGATCTTGGTCTCGACCTCATCATCCATATCAACCAGGAAGGCGTTGACGCTGGTATTGGCCCATTTACACACGGTAGCGCAAAACACACCGACATCATGAAAACAGAAGGGTTGAAGCAGGGTTTGGACAAATTCCAGTTCGATGCTGTTTTTGGCGGTGCCAGGCGAGATGAGGAGAAATCCCGGGCGAAGGAGCGTGTTTATAGCTTCAGGGACAAAAATCACCACTGGGACCCAAAGAATCAGCGTCCAGAGCTGTGGAATATCTACAACAGCGAACACAACAAGGGTGAATCAATACGGGTATTCCCGATCTCCAACTGGACTGAGCTGGATGTCTGGCAATACATCCACATGGAGAAGATCCCCATCGTGCCACTCTATTTTGCCAAGGAGAGACCCGTAGTCTGGCGAGATGGAACCTGGATTATGGTTGATGACGATCGAATGCCACTGGCAGAAGGTGAAGAGCCAGAAATGAAGAGTGTGCGGTTTAGAACGCTGGGATGCTATCCGCTGACCGGGGCCGTGGAGTCCCAGGCCACCACCCTACCGGAGATCATTCAGGAAATGCTGTTAACCACAACTTCAGAGAGGCAGGGACGGTTGATTGATTCGGATTCGGTTGGGTCTATGGAACAGAAGAAGAGAGAAGGATATTTTTAAGCGAAGCTTAAAAATATCCTTCTCTCTTCTGGCTACTGGCTTCTGGCTGCTAGCATGAGCTGGTTAGTAGCTAACAACTTAGATCGATTGAGGAAGATGCTTACAGTTTCAATTTGGATAATTTTGTTAAATCCTGGATTTGACGAATAGGCAACCATATGCGGTTTGAGAACATGAGAGTTTGGCAGAAGGGTAAGGATCTGGCGGTTGAGGTTTATAAAGAGACAAATGATATGAAAGATTTTGGGTTCAAAGATCAGATAACCCGATCAGCTTTATCCATTCCTTCAAATATCGCCGAAGGCATGGAAAGAGAAACCGACAAAGAATTACGAAGATATCTCATCATCGCAAGAGGTTCCTGCGCCGAACTAAAAACACAAACCATTATCGCTCGTGAAATTGGGTATCTAATTCAAAGCCGGGCCAATAATTGGATCAACGAATGTAACCAAATCGGCAGGATGCTCGGTGCATTCATTAAAAAACTACCCCGCTCTAGCCAGCAGCTAGCAGCCAGCAACCAGTAGCCGCCCTATGTCCCACCAATCCGAACTAATCGCCACAAATATCGATGAATATCTGAAAGAACATGAGCAGAAAGAACTGCTGCGGATGTTGACCTGTGGCAGTGTGGATGACGGTAAGAGTACGTTGATCGGTCGACTGTTGCATGATTCGAAGCTGATCTATGAAGATCAGTTGGAAGCGGTCAAGGCAGACTCAGCGAAGGTGGGCACTGTGGCAAAGGGGCTGGATCTTGCTCTGCTGGTTGATGGACTTCAGGCCGAGCGAGAGCAGGGAATTACGATTGATGTGGCTTATCGTTACTTTTCCACTGCCAAACGCAAGTTCATCATCGCTGACACTCCTGGACATGAACAATATACCCGCAACATGGCGACAGGCGCTTCCACCTGTGATCTGGCGATTATCCTTGTCGACGCAAGACACGGTGTGCTGACCCAGACCAAAAGACATACGTTCATCACAACGCTTCTCGGCATCAAACATATCATCGTTGCAATCAACAAGATGGACCTGGTGGATTATGCAGAAGATGTCTATCAGAACATAAAGAACGATTACCAGAAGTTCTCAAGCCAACTGGATATGGGAGAGGTTCGTTATCTGCCGATCTCCGCTCTGGAAGGGGATAATGTTGTCAACCCGAGTGACCATATGCCCTGGTATGAAGGCGCCCCGTTGATGACCGTGCTTGAGAGTATTCAGATCTCGGCAGACAAGAATCTCGCCGATTTCCGCTTCCCGGTGCAATATGTCAATCGACCGAATCTGGATTTCCGGGGATTCTGCGGCACCATTTCCTCTGGTGTTGTGAAAAGAGGCGATGAGGTCATGGTGCTGCCATCACGCAAAACCAGCACTGTTAAGTCAATCGTTACCTACGAAGGCGAGTTGGAAGAAGCTTATCCCCCACTGGCTGTCACATTAACCCTCGACGATGAAATTGATATCAGTCGGGGTGATATGCTGGTTCCGCCGAATAATATCCCCTACTTTTCTGACAAGATTGATACACAGATCGTCTGGATGGATGAAGAGGCCATGAAGCCGGGTAAACAGTATCTGTTCAAGCAGGCAACCCGCAAAAGTAGCGGATCAATTTCAAATATCCGTTTCAAGATTGATGTTAATACACTCGAACAGGAGTCCGCTGAAGTACTCCAGCTAAACGAGATCGGCCGTTGTGAGATCATGCTATCTCAACGAATAGCCTTCGATTCATACAAGGCAAATCCGGGTACCGGTGCATTCATCATTATTGATCGGCTGACCAACGTGACGGTAGGTGCAGGCATGATAGTTGGCACTGTATCTGATCGGGTTGACGCAACCTGGGACAAAGATGCAAGAAGTGAACTGCTGCAGGCAACAAATAGCCTGATTTCAGCCGAGGAACGTGAACATCAATTCGGGCAAAAGCCAAAGACGCTTCTGTTAACCGGGCTAACCGGTTCCGGCAAGAGCACCATAGCCCACGCTCTTGAGAGAAAACTCTTCGACATGGGCAGAGCGGCATTCGTTCTGGATGGTCAGAATATGCGTCTTGGGCCCAGCAAAGATCTGGGATTTGATGCCGACGCCCGGTCAGAGAACCTGCGACGTAGCATCGAGATCGCAAAGCTCATGAATCAGGCCGGAATGATAACTATCTGCTCCTTTGTCGCACCCAGTGAAGAAGTGAGACAGAAAGCGCGTGAATCTGCAGGCGATGATTTTATCGAAGTCTACCTGAGCGCACCGCTCGACGTTTGCAAACAGCGAGATCAGGATGGTATCTACGAAGCGATCGAATCAGAAGGTATCGACACCATCCCCGGCGTTAACCTACCCTACGATATACCGCAGAATCCAGATCTTGAACTGCCGACGCACGAAATAACGGTTGAGGAAAGTGTGGAACGATTGATTAGGATACTGGAAGAGAACGGAGCTTTTTAACTGACAGAGTCAGTTAAAAAGCGCGACTGGCTACTAGCAACTCGCTACTAGCCAGAAGCCAGTTGCTAGTGGCCCGCAGCCGGGGGCGAAGCCCCCTACTCCCTCCCATAATCATCCTCAAACCGAACAATATCATCCTCTCCAAGATAGTCCCCGGATTGCACTTCTATTAGTTTAAGTGGGACTTCACCAGGGTTTCTGAGGCGATGTTTTTCGCCGACCGGGATGTAGGTTGATTCATTTTTATTTACTTCAAAAACCTTGTCACCGCAGGTGACCTCAGCCACGCCGGAAACCACTATCCAGTGTTCCGCTCGCTGATGGTGTTTTTGCAGGCTCAGACTCGCACCAGGATTAACGGTGATACGTTTGACCTGAAATCCATCATCTTCATCGATACTGTCATAGTTACCCCAGGGGCGATAAACCTTTCGATGGTTCTGTGTTTCAGATCTTGCCTTGTTATTGAGTTGTCCCACGATGGATTTTACGCCCTGTACCCTGTCTTTTCTGGCAACCAGTAAGGCATCTGCAGTATCGACGACGACCAGATCATCAACGCCAACAAGGGAAACAAGTCTCTCTCTTGCATGAACATAGTTGTTGGTTGAATCGGTACTTAATACGTCGCCAACATAACGATTGCCATCTCCATCTTTATGACTCACCTGCCAAAGGGAATACCAGGAGCCCACATCGCTCCATCCGACGTCGATGGGTATTACGGCTGCTTTACTGGTTTTCTCCATGACAGCATAGTCAATCGAATCACTGGGACATTGCTCAAACGCTGCTTTGTTTAATCTTTTGAATTGCAAATCCGAGCTGGCATTCTGGAGCGCAGACTTACAGGCATCAAGCATGGCTGGCTGATGCTGCGCCAACTCTCCTAGAAAAGCGCCTGCAGTAAACATGAACATACCGCCATTCCAGTAGTAGTTACCTTCTGCCAGGTACTGCCGTGCGGTTTCAAGATCCGGCTTTTCCACAAATCGAGAGACTTCACTCGCCGCATCGTTGATACGTGTACCAGCCTGAATGTAGCCATATCCCGTCTCCGGTCCATCTGGAATAATACCAAATGTCACCATATAACCTGCCGCAGCCAGTTCTGCACCTTGCTCAATATGTTGGTGAAATTGACTACCGTCTACTATCACGTGATCCGCTGAAAGTATCAGCAGAATATCTTCGGAGTTTTTTTGCAGCAACGCAGCTATCGCTATGGCCGGGGCTGTA
This sequence comes from uncultured Pseudomonadales bacterium, assembly GCA_964548025.1. Lineage (GTDB taxonomy): Bacteria > Pseudomonadota > Gammaproteobacteria > Pseudomonadales > Azotimanducaceae > JAHRVQ01. Next base: position 8,684 of record CAZJRI010000146.1, on the reverse strand, counting down.
TTTCGACCACAGGGCTCCAGCACAATGGATGCATTCAAATCGAGTTTATTGATCTGCTCTGCTACCAGAAATCGATGATCCTCGTTACAGATAATGAGTGGATCGGCCGATTCAACGCCGTCCAGCCTTAACAATGTATCCTGCAGCATCGTTGTCTCATTAATCAGCGGTATCAACTGCTTGGGGTAATGCTCTCTGGATAGAGGCCATAGACGGGTACCGGAACCACCGGAAAGAATGACGGGAACTACTTTTGACATACAAATATAAACATCGGACTGAAGCACTCAGTGTACCATTTTAGCCGGAAACGCGCCTTTTGATTACGTCTCTGGCTTAACTGAACAAACAAATACAGATCACTCGTCTACAGCTCTTACTCGCAACTCGAAACTCGATACTGGCTACTAGCTAAGAGGTGGGATAGTAGTCCTTGTACCAGGTGACAAATTTCTCTATGCCTTCTTTAAGAGATGTCTTTGGATGAAAGCCAAAATCAGCCTTGATGTTTTCAATATCAGCGAAGGTCGTTTCAACGTCGCCCGGTTGAAGGGGTGCCATCTCGATTTTTGCTTTTTTTCCAATGGCTTTTTCGAATAGATGAACGTAGTCCAGCAGATCAACGGGTTCATTGTTACCAATGTTGTAGATTCTATATGGAGCTTCTGAATCAGAATCCGGTACTGCTGGTTGGTCAAGAACTCTGACTACACCATCTACCACATCGTCTATATAAGTAAAGTCTCTTTTATGACGACCTTCATTAAACAATCTGATAATCCGATCATTAAGAATCGCATCAGCGAAGATAAAGGGAGACATATCCGGTCTTCCCCACGGACCATAGACCGAGAAGAACCTTAACCCTGTCGTTGGAATACCATGCAGGTGGCTATAGACATGTGCCATCAACTCATTCGACTTTTTAGTTGCTGCATACATCGAGATCGGATGATCTACTGAATCTTCTGTCGAATATGGGACCTTCTCATTGTTGCCGTAGACAGAGCTTGATGATGCATAGACCAGATGTTCAACTTCTGCCTCTCTGCATACTTCCAGCATATTCATGAATCCACTGATATTCGAGGAGATATATGCGCCTGGATTTTCTATTGAATATCTAACACCAGCCTGTGCGGCAAGATGTACAACCGATGTAAAATCGCAACCTTTGATACTCTCCGCGAGTTCATCAGCAACCGCAAGATCAACTTTCCTGAACTCAAACAAGCCGTTTGCATCTGAGGCTTTGATTTCTCCAAGCCTGTCTTCTTTCAGCTCTGGCTCATAATAGTCATTGAGATTGTCCAGCCCAATTACACGGTCACCTCTTTTGATAAGTGCCTGTGTGACATGAAATCCGATAAATCCTGCTGCACCGGTAACTAGAATAGCCACTGAAAATTATCCATCTAGTCCGATCGTCGGCCTATACCAATAGAGGTCAGACCGTACCTGTCTATCACCGCGGGGTCATAGATATTCCTGCCATCAAAGACAATCTTCGACTTCAGGGTTTTCGAAATTCGCGTGAAATCCGGCTGTCGGAACTGTTTCCATTCCGTCATCACAAGTAAAGCGTCAGCCTCATCAAGGGCAGCATACATTTCATCTGCGAATTCAACATTGTCTGCCAGCTCTCCAAGTTCCAATCGGGCTGTTTCAGATGCCTTTGGATCATGAACGGATACCGACGCGCCTCTCTTCAATAGTTCACGAAGCATCACCAGAGAAGGAGCCTCTCGCACATCGTCAGTTTCCGGCTTAAAAGACAAACCCCATACCGCAATCCTGAAATTTGAAAGGTCCTCACCAAACTGTTCGATGATCTTCTCAAGCATTACCTTTTTCTGCAGTTCATTTCGGGATTCCACCGCCCTGATCATATAAGGCTCGAGTCCTTTGTCGTCGGCCATTGAAATCAAAGCACGTATATCTTTCGGAAAACAGGAGCCGCCATAACCGGCACCTGGATAAATAAAGGAATAGCCAATTCTGGAATCTGAGCCGATACCTTTACGTACATTCTCTACATCAACACCATACTGATCACACATCATGGCAATCTCATTCATAAACGAGATCTTAGTCGCCAACATTGCATTTGCCGCGTACTTCGTCATTTCAGCATCCCGCACACCCATGAACTGAACCTTGTCGTGGTTGCGGGTAAATGGTGCATATAACTGCAACATGATGCGTTTACTTTCCTCGTTTTCCGTACCGATAACGATTCGGTCAGGCGACAAAAAGTCTTTGACAGCATCCCCTTCCTTTAAGAATTCAGGATTGCTGACCACATCAAATTCATAGTCAACCTCCCGGCTTTTCAGGACTGACGAGATCTGATCTACAACTTCGTCGGCTGTCCCTATAGGTACGGTGGACTTGTCAACCACAATAATCGGTGAATTGAGTTTCTCACCAATTTCTCTGGCTACGGCGGTCACATGAGAGAGATCAGCGCTACCGTCTTCATTAGGTGGTGTTCCGACGGCGATAAAGACTATCTCTGATTCATTAAGCGAATCTTCCATCCTGGATGAAAAATCAATTCGATTGGCCTTCACGTTTCGAACAATCAAATCTTCCAATCCTGGTTCATGGATAGGAATTATCCCGGCGTGTATTTTTTTCAGTTTGTCCTGGTCATTATCGATGCAGGTAACGTGGTTCCCCATCTCAGCGAAACAGGCACCAGTCACCAGGCCTACATATCCGGTACCGACAATGGTAATTCTCATGATCTTTGATCCGGATAGTTGCTACCTTCCGTGTAGTAGTGTTCGTAAACAAAATTGGTCGCACCGACGAAACCTTCGATACTGCCGCAGTCATAGCGGCGACCATGAAACTTATAAGCGAGAACTTTCTGATTTTGCGCCTGGGTCGATATGGCATCGGTAATCTGAATTTCGCCTGCCCTGCCGGGTTTTGTATTTCTTAAGATGTCAAAGATATCCGGCGTCAGGATATATCTGCCGATGATTGCCAGATTTGAGGGTGCATCCTCTGGCTTTGGTTTTTCAATCATTTCTGAGACTTCAAAAATGCCTGGTTCGACTTCTGTGCCAGCAACGATGCCATAGCTCTCGGTCTGATCGGCCGGTACCTCTTCAATTGCCACAATCGAACACTGATGTACATTGAACAGATCTACCATCTGCCCCAGCACGCCACGATCCCCGTTGGCACAAAAGTCATCTGCCAGCAGCACCGCAAAAGGCTCATCACCAATCAGATTTTCACCAGTCAGAATCGCATGACCAAGACCATGCATCTTCACCTGACGAGTATACGAGAACGTACACTGGTCAATCACCTCACGAATCTGCTCCAGCAAAGTTTCTTTTGGTGTGCCACGAATCTGGTGCTCAAGTTCATAGGAAATATCAAAGTGATCTTCAATCGCTCGTTTGCCGCGCCCGGAGACCACGCCAATCTGATTCAATCCAGCCTCTATGGCTTCTTCAACCCCGTATTGAATCAAGGGCTTATTGACGATAGGGAGCATCTCTTTAGGCATGGCCTTGGTCGCGGGTAAAAACCGGGTACCATATCCAGCGGCAGGGAATAAACATTTTCGAATGGGTTTGTTAGAGATCAAAAAAACACCTTAACTGACTGATCCATTTGGCGCATAAAACTGTTTCTGTGGGTTAGCGATAGGATATTATATGAAATCAAGACATCGTCGTCTGCTTTTTGGGGTGCATCATTTCTCTTTCCACTACACGCAACGTGATTTACTACCTACTAGTCACTTGCCTGTTGCTGTTGCCTGTGACTTATTTTCTTGCGAAGTCCAATCGTATCAGTTTTTTCCCATCCTATTTGGTCGGCCTGTCGGTACTGGGGCTCATCGGAACCAGGGAGTTCAAAGCGGTCTTCGAACGGTCCCGAACCACATTGATTCTGATTCTTTCTTTTCTGGCATACTCGGCCCTGACTGCCCTTTGGTCAAACGACCCCGGACTTAAACCGCTCGCACTTTATGCTGGCTACGGATTATTAATCCTCACATTTGTTTTTGGCATCGCAATGGCTGAACTGCGTTTCGGCTGGTTTCGCGATGTATTCCTCCTTTTATTGGTTCTCTCAGCAACTGTTTCTGCCTGTTATTCAATGTATCTGTTCCAGATTATTCAATTTGATCCTCTGGTTGATGACAGATTGTACAGTTTGGGCGGCCTGCATAATCCGGTCGTTGGTGCCCTGTCATATGGGGCTGCATTCGTGCTGATGATGAGTTACTTACCAACCACTAAAGAAACCCTGCTGCGCGTGGTACTCGTCTTGTTAATGGTGATTCTATTCGCGGGCATCATCAATACAGGCACAAGAAGTGTCTGGATTGGACTTATTGCTGCATTTATCTGTCTCGTCTACTTACTCCCAGCAGCAAATCTTAAGTTAAAACTGGGACTCGGCATCGGAGGAATCCTTTTTGCAATTCTCAGCTTTGCAATCATCCTTGAACTCGGCCTGGATGAAAAACTACTCGCCAGATCCACCAGCTTCCGACCGGAGATCTGGCAAAACCTGATGTCAAAGATGATGTCGGCCAAGCTGATGCTGGGATACGGCATCAATTCGAGTGCAGAAATTCACCATGTACAATATGTCTTTGATCATCCCCACAGCATCTACCTTTCGACACTATTCTACGGTGGGGTTGTCGGTCTCGTATTGTTTTTGTCAGTGATAAGCCGGGTGCTCTATCTCCAACTGACGAAGCCACAAGCATCATCGATCTACATAGTGACACTACTGGTGTTCGGACTTGTCTGTTTGATATTTGATGGTAATAGGCTGGTGAGGAAAATTGATTTTGTCTGGTTACTGATCTGGCTGCCGATTGCATTCTCTTTATCTGTCGAATGCAAAGAGAACGATAAAACCTGTCCGCGAGCGGATTGATTCAAGCAGACTCAGGTAGTCTCATCTTTGGATTCCAACCGGCAAGCTTCGACTGACTTGTTTGCGCGCGCCTCATTCAATCGATAATAGATATTTGAATAGCCTTCACCCATACGAACGCCAGTGAACAGTTCGTCGTATCTTCTTCTCGCCCCCAAACCCATTCTCTTAACTTCCTGGTCGTCTTGATGGAGTGTATTCATCGCTTCTCGAAACTTTTCTGAATCATTGGCCTCAACCACCAGACCAGTCTCACCATGAACGTTCACATAGCTGGTACCGGTCCCTGTTTCTGCTGTGATAAGTGGTTTTTCGAAAATCGCAGCCTCAACCAGAGCCACACCAAAGGCTTCAGACCTGACATGAGAAGAAAAAACTACTGCCCGGCATAGATTGAACAATGCCACTTTTTCTTCGTCCGAAATCTGCCCGGCAAATTTCACATTGTTCAGGCCAAGCGCAGTTACCTGCTGTTTTAATTCTGATTCAAGTGGTCCGGAGCCAGCAATGACGACATTAAATTCTGCATTCTTGCAGGCATCAATCAATATATGCAGTCCCTTGTAATACCTGAGAACACCAACAAAAAAGAAGAAACCTTCGCCATACTTCTCTTTACAGGCAGAGAGAACCGACTGATCCAGAGCCGGATAGGAATCTTCATCCAAACCGATGGGCACAACCTCAACCTTATTGTTGTATCGCCTCAATACATCGCTTGTATCCCTGTAATTAGGTGAAGTGGCGACGATTGAATCCATGCTGGTCAGAAATCGGTGCATGAGGGGAGAGTAGATACCCATAAACCCCTGTTGTCTGACAATATCAGAATGATAGGTAATCACACTTGGCTTATTGACACCGGTTGCGAAATGCATGACATCTGCAAAAGGCCATGGGAAATGGTAGTGCAGCACATCTGCCCATTCGACCTGTCTTCTGAATTCAGCCAGGCCGGTCAGACAAAAACCACAGCTTGCAATCTCAAAGTTGAGTTTTACCCGAACGACGGTGGAACCATCTACATCGACTTCTTTCGGATGGGGATGTGGACTGGGCGTGAATACGCGGCTCTCAACACCAAATGGCCGTGTATTACGACAAATCTGCCGCATGACCTCCTGCCCGCCACCCTGGGTGTCCGGGAAGTAAGTTCGATAAACATGGAGAACCTTCAACGGAGCCAATCAGTCCTCTTTTATGACCAGGGGCGTTACGTTATTTTCGCGTACCTCAACGTTATTCAGTGCCCAGACAGGGTCCGCATTGGAAGCATATAGCGAATATCCGCTGACATAAGTTTCAAGGATGTCTCTGACAGTTTCGTAGTCTGCATTTTCACAGGCAGTCAGCAGAGACTCACAAATCTTTGATATATCATCAAAGCTTAGCGATTCTTCATCTGCCATCATGATCTTTGGATGCCTGGTGCCTGAAATGGACTGGCCGATAATCAGCTCTTCGTAGAGCTTTTCACCGGGTCGCAGCCCAACATAGTCTATTTCAATCAGTTCCTGATCGTTCTCAGCCCCTGATTCACCTGACTTAACTTCCTTGCCGTGAAGGTGAATCATCTTGACTGCAAGCTCATTGACACTGATGGGTTCACCCATGTCCAGTACAAACAATTCACCGCCTTTGGACATGGCTCCCGCCTGAATGACCAGTTCAGCCGCTTCCGAGGTAGTCATAAAATAACGGGTCGCATCTTTATGCGTAACAGTCACCGGGCCGCCGGTTAGAATCTGCTTCTCAAACAAGGGCACGACTGAACCTGATGATCTGAGCACATTGCCAAATCGCACCATGCAATATCGGGTGGCAACAGATTCCGCTGCGAAAGCCTGGATTATCAGTTCTGCAAGGCGTTTTGTTGCGCCCATGACATTAGTTGGTCTAACTGCCTTGTCTGATGATATGAGGACCAGTTCGTCAACCTCGTTTTCACTGGCACTATTGGCCACGTTCCAGGTACCCACCACATTGTTGCGCACCCCCTCAATCACGTTGTTTTCCACAATCGGGACGTGCTTGAAAGCGGCCGCATGATATACCGTCTTGATGTGAAATTTCTCCATCACCATTGACAGATGTTGCCTGTTCATTATTGATCCAAGCAAAAACACAAGCTCCACATCAACATCAGGCAAGGTCGAGAGTTCTTTCTCTATTTTATAAAGCGCAAACTCAGAATTGTCGTAGAGAACCAACCGCGACGGCCTGGATCTCAAGATAATCCGGCATAATTCTGAGCCTATTGTTCCACCGGCGCCGGTTACCATTACCGCCTTCGATTTGATCGAGGCATCAAGTAGCTCCTGATCCGGTGGCACGGTTTCTCTACCTAATAGGTCTCCAATCTCAACTTCTTCCACTTCACCCACACGTGCGCTGCCACTTATCAGGTCTTCAAACGTTGGAATGGTTTTCACCAGAATTGGTAAAGAAGCCAGTCGGTTTAGAATGATGCTCCTTTGCTCGATTGTCGCCGATGGTACGGCAAGAAAAATCTGTTTTATCCCAAACGTTTCCACCAGCCGATCAATATGCGCAGAGTCATAGATTCTGATGCCGTGGATAATATTCTTGCGCAGTGCCCGGTTATCGTCGATAAATGCAACCGGCATATAGTCGACACCGTTGAGCAGCGAAATTGCAAGTTGCGCCCCGGAATCACCAGCGCCGTAAATCGCAATCGGCTCCCTGGTGTGATAGTTGTTTCGCAAACCATAAAAATACGCCCGCACACCGATTCTGACCCCGCCAATCAGCATGATCGAAACGAACCAGAAAATGATGGGAGATGACCTGGGAAAGCTGACTGCCTGTGTCAGATACGCTGTAAGTGCCACCACAATCGTCGCAGCAGTGACGCCCTGCACCACTGGAACCATCGAACTCGGTCCGATATAGCGAACAACGGCACGGTACAGACCAAATTTTCTGAGTGCGATCACCCCGGACAATGCTGCCACGATAAAGAGCCACCAGAATGGCGTAACGTCTTTTCTCAATTCTCCGTATCGGAGTATCACTGAAAACCACAACGCCAAAGGCAGCAGAACCATATCTGCCAGCATCATCATGGTACGTTTGGATTTGTCAGATAGTTTCTTTTCCATCATCTATCTTTTTATCTCTGGCTCCCAATCTCGAAATTCCAATCCCTGGTGTTTCTCGCCCGGCACCAGCCAACCAGTCTTTAACCAGAATAGGCAATGCCGCCAATAATAACAGACCGAAGCCTGTGTTCGGAAATCGTTCCGCCAGGGCCGCCAGAGGCAACAGCCAGATAAAATTGATTAAAATCGTCAGTAACAGTGTCTTCAATGAGCCTATTTTGCGATTCAGATGCTGATAGGCGTGCTGACTGTGGGATTTATGGATACTCTGCCTCCCGAGCGCCCTGATTGAAATAGTCAGACAGGCATCCACGATGAATTGACAGAGTAATATCATCCAGGTCCAAACAGAGAGGAAATCGCTGCAAAGCACCAGTATACCGAGCATCAGCCCAAAGAAATTGCTCCCCGCATCACCCATGAACAGCTTTGCCGGTGGCCAGTTTAAAAACAGGTATCCCAGGGCAACCGCCCCTGATGTGAGGCTGATCAGCATCCAGTTAGAGGCCAGCGCAGTGTTGCCCAACCAGATTGTGATGAAAACGGCGCTGAGGCAGACAAATAGCACCTCTGAAGCAGCTATACCGTCGATTCCATCCATGAAGTTGAACAGATTCTGAAGCCACAACAGCGCAATCG
>CAZJRI010000145.1:5530-13597 GCA_964548025.1 uncultured Pseudomonadales bacterium | reverse complement strand
TGGACTTACCATGCAACTTATTGAAAGTCGTATAGTCATAAGTAACGGAAATTGGTGGGATGATTGACGTGAAGAAGGATTCGATAGAGTAGTTGGGGACTTTCTGCTACTATCGCGCCGCTTTTCTTAGGACGAGATCGATAAGAAGAAGAATGATTAATCAGAGAACACTCAAGAATGTAATTCGTGCAACTGGTGTCGGATTACATACCGGTGCCAAAGTATACCTGACACTTCGACCCGCCGCGGTCAATACCGGCATCGTCTTCATACGTATGGACACAGATCCGGCTGTTGAAATTCCTGCTCTGACAGATTATGTCGGCGACACCACGCTGGCGACGACAATCAGCAAAGGTCATCGCCGAATTTCAACGATTGAGCATCTTATGTCGGCGCTATCCGGTCTTGGCATCGACAATGCCTATGTCGAGGTAAATGGGCCAGAAATGCCGATTATGGATGGAAGTGCAGCGACTTTTGTATTTCTTATTCAATCCGCGGGTATTGAAGAGCAAAATGCGCTTAAGAAATTCATCAAAATAACAAAAAAGGTGAGTGTGACCGGGACGAAGGATGTTTCCTGGCACGATCAGTCAGCAACCATACAACCGTTTGACGGTTTCAAAGTCAGTCATACCATCGTCTACGACAATCCAGTTATTAAAGAACAAAAAGCAAGTGTCAATTTCTCGACGACATCCTTTGTCAAAGAAGTCAGCCGGGCCAGAACTTTTGGTCTGGTAGAAGAATTCGAACATCTCAGGGAGCGCAACCTTGCCCAGGGGGGCAGCCTCGACAATGCTGTCGTTGTTGATGATTATCGTGTACTTAACGATGACGGGCTAAGGCACGAGGATGAATTTGTGCGGCATAAGATTCTAGATGCAATCGGTGACCTGTATATGCTCGGTCATAGCATCATCGGCGAATTCATAGGCTACAAATCGGGACACGCAGCAAATCACGCGCTTCGGACCGAACTTCTCGCAAGGACAGATGCCTGGGAACTGGTTACCTTTGATGACCCCGATATGCTGCCAAGCGCCTATTCCCAGCCGGTTATGGCTGAATAGGACCTACTCATCAGAAGAAGCTCGCTCAGACAGCTTAATTAGTGCTTTTCGCAGCGACTCATCTCCGATATATTTAGCGGCATCGGCCATATATCTGGCATTTTCCGCCGACGGCGGTTTTGCAGATCGTATGGTTTCTGTCCGTTCAGGGATGTCTGGACGGACCGAAATTTTGATTTTTTTAACAATATATGGATTTCTGCGTTGTCTTAGTGCAGATATAAGGGCTCTTTGACTATATTTAATACGTGTGGCCAGCGCAGCAGAAGGTGTAATCAGGTGAAGTATGCCATTATTAAATGAGGCTACCTGGACTTCTCCGGGCACGATGTTGGTAACGACATTGGTAACGACGGATTCGATAGTTAATAATGCGCTGTCATGACTGAAAATCGTATTAAGTGTGCCGTTAGACCGCTGAAACAGCTGTTTGGGTGATCTGATGGATTTGGGAATCCTGGGCACGTGATAAGCTAAAATATAATGGATACGGATAACCATCATACCTTAAATTTATGAAGTTCATCGTAGTCGACAATAGATCTGGTAAATCTCGTTCTTTTAGTGCGAATGGATGGCTATTAGGCCTGACCGTAGCCAGTTTATTGGGGATTCCGGCTGTCGTGGGTTATTTCTCCTATTTGCACGGGGTTGGAGAATCGGCCCAGACCGGTGAGATGTTTGGCAAGTGGCGCGAGGTTCTGAAAGATCAGGAACAGAAGATCAAAATTGCCAGCCGCGACGCGCAGGAAAATCTGGAGGCATCTGCGCTTCGTCTCGCCAAATTGCAGGCAAGGATCGTCAGACTGGATGCTCTTGGTGAGCGATTGACGACAGTTGCGAAACTGGATGTCGGAGAGTTTGATTTTTCACAGCCACCAGCCATGGGTGGCCCGGTTGTTGACTCCGGAATCGAAATAACACCCACAAATTATATGCGACAGCTTGAATTACTCGCCGATGATATCGCCGATCGTGAGCAGCAATTGGGTGTATTGGAGACGCTGATCGTAGATCGAAAGATACAACGAGATGTATTTCTTGCCGGTCGGCCTGTCCTGAAGGGGTGGATGTCATCCCGATTTGGCATGAGAAATGATCCGATTACCGGTCGTCGCGCCTGGCATCATGGCGTTGATTTTGCCGGAAAAGAAGGCGCGGACGTGGTCACGGTTGCAGCGGGTGTCGTTGTATATGCTGCACCAAGAAATGGCTATGGGAAAATGGTCGAAGTCAATCATGGTGGCGGTTTTTCAACCCGTTATGGACACCACAAGGACCTTAGCGTCAAAGTAGGTGATATTGTTAAAAAAGGCCAGATTGTAGGTCTTATGGGCAGCAGCGGTCGATCAACGGGCCCTCATGTTCACTTTGAAGTCTTTAAGAACGGTCGGGTAGTAGATCCGTCATCGTATATTCATCGCGCCAGTCGGTGATCCTGCTTTTCTCCCCGCGGGATTCAACCCGCATTTTCAGATTTCTCCCAAACTATTAACGATAGAGACATTCATAGAATGGTTATGCAGGTTCTAAAGAAAGTTTTCGGTACAAAGAATGATCGAGAGCTGAAACGCATGGGTAAAGTCGTTGGCAAAATAAACGAATTTGAACCCAAATTTGAAGAATACAGTGAAGAGGCGCTAAGAGGTGTCCGTGAGGAGTTGCGAGATCGCCTTGGGGCAGGTGAGTCACTTGAGGATATTCTGCCTGAAGCCTTTGCCGCTGTGCGTGAAGCAGGGAAACGGGCGCTGGGAATGCGCATATTCGACGTGCAGATGATCGGCGGCATCACATTGCATGAAGGCCGAATTGCAGAAATGAGAACTGGTGAGGGTAAAACCTTCGTCGCAACCTTACCCATGTACTTAAATGCAATCTCGGGTGAAGGTGTTCATCTTGTCACGGTCAACGATTACCTCGCCAAATGGGGTGCCCAGTGGATGGGTCCCGTCTATGAGGCACTCGGTATGACCGTAGGTGTGGTTTATGCGGGTCAGGATCACGGTGAGAAGAAAGCTGCTTATGACTGTGATATCACCTATGCAACTAATAACGAGGTAGGGTTTGACTATCTGCGGGATAACATGGCATTCAGCCTTGAAGAGAAAGTTCAGCGAAGGCTTAACTTTGCGATAGTTGACGAGGTCGACTCCATCTTGATTGATGAAGCGCGCACACCTTTGATAATTTCCGGCGGTGTGGAAAACACGTCTGAAATCTATCGGGCGATCAACCAGATAATTCCCAAACTAACCCGGCAGGAAAAGACCCCTGAAGACATCGCCAATGAAATAGAGCCGCCCGGTGATTTCTATGTGGATGAGAAACAAAAAGATGTGGAATTAACCGAGGAAGGCCATCAAAAGGTGGAAAGCCTCCTGACGGGCAAAGGTCTGCTGCAGGAAGGGGATTCTCTCTACGGTACAGCCAACCTGTCCCTGCTGCATCACGTTCATGCTGCACTCAAGGCACATTCCCTCTTCCAGAACGATGTCGAATACATTGTGCAGGACAATGAGATTGTTATCGTTGATGAGCATACAGGTCGAACCATGCCTGGCCGAAGATGGTCAGGAGGCATTCACCAGGCGATTGAAGCGAAAGAGAACGTGGAGATTACCAACGAAAGCCAGACGCTTGCGTCGACCACCTTTCAGAACTACTTTCGCCTGTACAACAAATTGAGCGGTATGACAGGGACTGCTGATACCGAAGCCCCCGAATTCCAGCAGATCTATGGTCTGGACGTGGTAGTAATTCCCACCAATCTGCCGATGATCAGAGATGATCAGAATGATCTGATGTATCTGACACTTGAAGAGAAATTTGAAGCTATAGTTGATGAGATTCAGCAGGCAAAGGAGAAGCAGGCCCCGGTGTTGATTGGCACCGCCTCTGTTGAATCGTCGGAGGTCATTTCCAAACTCCTCAACAAAAAGAAAATCAAGCACAATGTGCTCAACGCCAAATTCCATGAAAAGGAAGCTGAAATAATCGCCCAGGCAGGCAGTCCGGGAGGCGTAACCATTGCAACCAATATGGCAGGTAGGGGTACGGACATCATTCTCGGTGGCAACTGGGAGGCAGAGGTTGGCAACCTGAAAAACCCCAGCGATGAACAGGTTCAAAAGATAAAGAGCCAGTGGGAGAAAGACCACCAGACTGTGCTCGATGCTGGTGGTCTGCACGTAATTGGCACTGAACGACATGAGAGTCGTCGAATAGATAATCAGCTAAGAGGACGTGCAGGCAGGCAGGGGGACCCGGGTGTTTCCCGATTTTTCCTATCCATGGATGACAATCTGATGCGCATATTTGCCTCGCCCAGAGTGAGAGGCATCATGCAGTCTCTGGGGATGGAAAAAGGCGAAGCAATCGAGCATAAGATGCTCAACAATGCGATTGAAAAAGCCCAGCGTAATGTTGAGGGCCGCAACTTCGATATTCGCAAGCAGTTACTTGAATACGATGATGTTGCCAATGATCAGAGGCAGATGATCTATGGCCAGAGAACCGATCTGATGGAAGCGACAGATGTATCTGAAACAATAGATGCACTCTGGGACGACGTTATCAACCAGGTTGTTACCGGCTTTATTCCGCCACAGAGCCTTGAAGAACAGTGGGATATTCAGGGTTTGGAACAGTCGCTACAGACTGAATTCAACGTAAAGCTACCGGTGCAGAAATGGCTTGACGAGGACGAAGAGCTACACGAAGAAACACTGCTGCAGAAAATTGCCGAAGAGGTTCACAGCGGATATTCATCCAGGGCTGAGCTCGTGGGTGATGGTATCAAGGATTTTGAAAAACAGATCATGTTGCAGATTCTGGATACCCTGTGGAAAGAACATCTTGCAGCGATGGATTATCTGCGTCAGGGGATTCATCTTCGTGCATATGCACAGAAACAACCGAAACAGGAATACAAGCGGGAGGCATTTGAACTATTCGAGGAACTTCTCGAGAACGTGAAATTCGAGGTTATCAAGTTCCTGGCGAGGGTTGAATTCAAGCAGGCCGAAGATGTTGAGAATATGGAGCAGCGTCGCAGGGAGGAAGAGCTTAAAAACAAGCTTCAATTTCAAAAAGCAAGCACAAATGCAATGAGTGAAGAAAGCGAAGAGTCGGAGGAAGATCGCATACCTTTTGTAAGGACTGAGAGAAAGGTCGGCCGAAACCAGAAATGTCCCTGTGGCTCCGGTAAAAAATATAAAGCCTGCCACGGCAGAATTGCTCAGTAAGACGGGATCAGATCAATGGCCATTGGTAAAATGAACGCTGAATTCAAGCCTGTGCCCGGCGTCAGGCTGGCTTCTGTAGCTTGTGGCATAAAAGGCGATGATGCCAGTGATCTTGTTATGTTTGAATTCATCGATGGCAGCACAACAGCAGGTGTTTTCACACAAAGCCTGTTTGCAGCCGCGCCGGTTGAAGTAGGTAAAAGACATATGTCCGCTGCTGCAACCAGTTACTTCCTGATTAACAGTGGTAATGCCAATGCAGGCGTCGGTGATGAGGGTATTGGAGACGCACTTACTTGTTGCCAGGCACTCTCTCAACAGACAGGCGCGAGACCTGAATCGGTGCTGCCTTTTTCAACAGGGGTAATTGGTGAGCGACTACCTGTTGCGAAGATTACGGATGCGCTGAACCAACTGTTAAGCAGGCTTTCGTCACATAACTGGCTTGAAGCCGCCAGAGGTATCATGACGACGGATACCAGGCCTAAAATAGCCTCAAGACAGATTGAGGTTACAGGTACCATCGTCACACTCACCGGCATCGCCAAGGGTGCCGGAATGATTCAGCCGAATATGGCAACGATGTTATGTTATCTGGCAACCGATATTAAATCCGAACAGACAACACTTCAGGATTTGCTACGGGACGCGATGGATAAGTCCTTTAATCGAATTACGGTAGACAGTGATACCTCCACCAACGACTCCTGTATGCTGACTGCAACGGGGGTCTCCGGGGTCGATATTGATGCGAGTGAGTCCGCGCGTGAAAGCTTCAGGTTGGTACTTGAGGATATCTGTCGTGAATTGGCTCATGGTCTCGTCAAAGATGCCGAAGGCGCGACTAAATTCATATCCGTCAATGTAAGAGGAGGTAAAAGCCAACAGGAATGTCTGGCTGTAGCCTACTCGGTCGCTAATTCACCCCTGATGAAAACAGCCCTGTATGCCAGCGATGCGAATTGGGGGCGAATCGTTATGGCCATCGGAAAAGCAGACGTTAAGCTCGATATCAACAAACTAGACGTCTATCTGGGTGATGTGCAGTTGATGAAGGGCGGTCAGAAGCATCACGAATACAGCGAAGAGCAGGGCGCTCGTATATTCGCTGAGGAAGAGATCACGATCACGATAGATATTAATGCCGGTGATTTTGAGGAAACGGTCTGGACCAGCGACTTGTCACACGAATATGTTCGAATCAACGCTGAGTATAGGACCTGACTTAGGTCAGGGGCTACGGGCTGCTGGCATCTGGCTGCTAGCGAGAGCGGTGAGGTGATTTTCCTTAGAAGCCAGTGGCCAGCAGCCAGTAGCCGGATCAGGCAGCTTCGCTGCCTAATCCCTATCCATATCCCTTGCCGTGACATCATCATGATCCGCGTTAGCGGGAATAGAACGATTCCCATCCGCCCATTCACCCAGGTCAATTAGTTTGCAGCGTTCGGAGCAGAACGGCCGAAATTTATTTGCGTCAGTCCAACGCACCTCTTTCTGGCAGGTAGGACATTTCACCTTGAGATTACTCATTGGTTGGCTAGTTCCAGATAATGCTCGTGGAGCCTGGTTACCTCGGCATCCAGTTGTTCAAGATTCCCGTCATTTGTGATGACATCGTCAGCATAATCAAGTCGCTGTTGTCTGCTTGGCTGTGTCTTCATGATGGCTTCTATCTGAGATTTTGTATTGTTGTCCCTTTTCATCACTCTTTCCATCTGAATCTCTGGCGAAACATCAACCACAAGATTGCGATGAATCCACGGCGACTGGCCGCTGCCACTCGACAACATCAAAAGCGCGTAGGGTGATGTTGCAGTATCAAGAATTCTTTTGAGTTCAGCCAGAATTGCCGGTACCGTAATGGATTCAAGCCACTTCCTTTCTGACTGATCAGCGAAGATGATATTCCGCAGCGCCGAACGATCAAGCGTACAGTCGCTGTTGAGTATTTCCTTGCCGAAATGTTCTTCGATCTTGTTGAGTGCCTCCGTGCCTGGTTCAACAACAACCCTTGCAGCTACATCAGCATCGGCGATTGCGATACCTTTTGTTTCAAATCGATCAGAGACTGCTGTTTTGCCGCTACCGATACCACCTGTCAGCCCTACTACAAATACCATATGTTAAGAAACCAGTTTGAGATAAGTTAAATTTATTTGCGGCCCCCAGAGCAGACTGATCCAGCCCGCCAGGGCGAGAAAAGGACCAAATGGGATCGGATTGGATCTCTCCCTTCCCAGCATGATCAGCGTTCCTCCGACTATTGCTCCTGCGAATGATGACAGGATAATGATCAGCGGAATGAGCTGCCAGCCCATCCATGCACCCAGGAGTCCCAGCAGCTTGAAGTCCCCGAATCCCATGCCTTCTTTTCCCGTGACCAGTTTGAAGGTCTGGTAGACGATCCAGAGGGACATATAACCGAAGATAGCGCCCCAGAATGCGTTGCTGAACGTGGTAACCAGATCGAAGTAATTCAGGATTAGTCCCATCCACAAAAGTGGCAGAGTGATATCGTCGGGCAGGTAAGTATGGTCATAATCGATAAGGGCGAGTGAAATTAAAGCCCAGGTAAGAACACAGCATGCCAGCCCCACAAGGGTTAATCCGAAAACGGCTATGACGGAGGCAGTCAACACGCCGGTGAACAATTCAATCAGGGGATAGCGAATGGATATGGGAGCCTTGCAGGAAGAACACTTCCCCTTAAGCGCAAGGAAGGAAACTATAGGGATATTCTCCCACGG
>CAZJRI010000145.1:0-5520 GCA_964548025.1 uncultured Pseudomonadales bacterium | reverse complement strand
ATTGCATGCTGGCAATGAGGGCAGTGAGAATTGGGTAAAACCAGATTGAAAACTTCATCGGTTCTTTTATCAAATGATTCATCAAATGATTCATCAATTGACTCATCAGATGATTCATCAACGTCTGTATTGCCCAGAATTTCTCGCGCCTGAGAATCCCACTCTCTTTCCAGCATAATTGGGAGGCGGTGGATGACAACGTTAAGAAAACTGCCTATTACCGATCCGAAAATGAAGCAGATGGCTAATAATACAATAGGATACTCAGCCTCGAACAAGGCGAGATTTTCAATCATGAGAAAACTTCTAAGTTAGTGACCACCACCGCCGATAGCATCGCCCATAGAGAATATGGGCAGGTACATGGCGATAATCAGTCCGCCAATAACGACACCAAGAAACGACATGATAACGGGTTCCATAAGGCTGGTCAGACCATCAACCGCATTGTCTACCATTTCTTCATAGTAGGTGGCAGCCTTATCCAGCATGCTGTCAAGGGCACCAGATTCTTCACCGATTGAGACCATCTGAATCAGCATATTGGGGAATACGCCAGACTGCTTCATCGAGTAGTTAAGCTGAATACCACCGGATACGTCTTCCTTAATTTTCACAATCGCTTCATAGTAGATGATATTACCGGCAGCACCGGATACTGAATCCAGTGCGTCAACCAGCGGTACACCCGCAGCAAAGGTCGTGGACAGGGTTCGGGCAAATCTTGCAATACATGATTTATCAAGAATGTCTCCGAGTACAGGCATCTTCAGCATCAGGCGTTCCTGGCCATCTCTAATCTTTTTGGAACGTTTATGCATCTCTCTGTAAGTGAAAAAGACGGCTGCGATAGCCGCTACCATTAAGAACCACCATTCCTGCATGAAGCGGGACATGTTCACAACCATCTGAGTGAACTCCGGTAGTTCTGCGCCGAAACCTGCAAAGATCTCCTCAAACTGCGGAACCACCTTCACCAGCAAGAGACCGGAAACGACACCGGCAACCACCAGTACTGCGATGGGATAATTCATGGCGCTCTTGATTTTTGCCTTCAGGGCTTCGGTCTTTTCCTTGTAGGTTGCAAGCCGGTCCAGCATGGTTTCGAGTGCACCTGACTGCTCTCCTGCATCGACCAGATTACAAAATAGATCGTCAAAATGTTCCGGATTGGATTTGATTGCAGCAGCGAAGGAATTACCTGACGAAACATCATCGCGAATCTTCAGTATAAGTGCTTTCATCGCCGGGTTGTCTATGCCGTCTGCGACGATCTCGAAGGACTGAACAAGCGGTACACCGGCTTTCATCATCGTTGCGAGTTGACGGGTAAAAAGGGCTATATCACCGGCGGTGATCTTTTGACCCATACTGAGTATACCGGCGAGACCGCCACCTTTCTTCTTTACCTTGGTGGGATTTATCCCTTTCTTGCGTAATTCTGCCTTGGCTACGTTCGCGCTTTTGCTGCTGATTTCACCCTTGGTTTTCTTACCGGATTTGTCAGTGCCTTCCCAGGCAAATACACTATTTGCTGCCGCCATGATTTACCCTCGACTAATGTCCGCTGGTCACACGATCGACTTCTTCAAGGCTGGTCATACCGTTCATGACCTTCACCAATGCCGATTGGTTTATATTTTTGAAATCCATAGACTGGGAAACTTCGGCAATCTGCAGCGCGTTGCCGTCTTCCATGATGATCTTTGAAATCTCAGGCGTAATCTTCATCACTTCATAGATGCCTACACGACCCTTATAACCACTGCCGCACTTATCACAACCATTAGCGCCGTATATCTCAAGCCCTGAATCGACGTTTTCCTGGGTAAATCCCTTCTCAAGCAGGGCCGAATCAGGAATATCCAGTTTTGTCTTGCAATCGCATAAGCGTCGCGCCAGTCTCTGCGCAACGATCAGGTTGACGCTTGTTGCCAGGTTAAAGGCAGCAACGCCCATGTTCCGTAGACGGGTGAGTGTTTCAGGCGCACTATTCGTATGCAGGGTGGACATCACCATATGACCAGTCTGTGCTGCCTTGATTGCTATCTCGGCTGTTTCGAGGTCTCGAATCTCTCCGACCATAACGATATCGGGGTCCTGACGAAGAAATGAGCGAAGTGCTTCACCAAAATCCAGGCCCACCTTGTGGTTTACCGGGCATTGGTTGATGCCGTCGAGGTTGATTTCCACGGGATCTTCGGCGGTTGAGATATTGAGTTCAGGCGTGTTCAGTATATTGAGCCCTGTATAGAGTGATACGGTTTTGCCACTACCCGTTGGACCCGTAACCAGGAACATACCCTGTGGTTTGTTGAGCGCTTCCATATAGAGCGCCTTCTGGTCATCTTCGTATCCAAGTGCGTCAATACCCATCTTTGCACTGCTTGGATCGAGAATACGTAAACAGAGTTTCTCGCCGAAGAGTACCGGCAGGGTATTTACACGAAAGTCGATCGCCTTCGACTTCGATATCTTGAGTTTGATCCTGCCATCTTGTGGCACCCGGCGTTCGGAGATGTCCATCTGGGACATCACTTTAAGTCGTGCAGATATTCTCGGTGCGAGATTCACCGGTGGTCTGGCAACTTCGTGCAATACACCATCAGTTCGAAACCTGACACGATATGACTTTTCAAAGGGTTCAAAGTGCAGGTCAGACGAGCCGCCTCTGATCGCATCCATCAACATCTTGTTGATAAAACGCACCACAGGTGTATCGTCAGTTGCGCTGGCTTCGTCTTCTTCCTTTCCGCCGCCCTCTTCGTCGACCGCTTCCATATCAAGATCGACATCTTCTTCACCGAGATCTCCGAGGCCCCCGCCTTCCTGGGACTCAAGAAAAGATTCGATAAATGCAGAGAGTTTGTTTTCCTCCACGAGGATTTCTTCAGTCGCAACACCTGTTTGAAACCCGATATCTTCAAGTCCCTTCCTGTTTGTCGGATCTGATACGGCAACAAACAAACGATTGCCGCGGTGAAAGATAGGAATGGCGTGATTTGCGCGTATTAGTTTTTCCTCTACCAGATCCTTGGGAATTGATTCCGGGTCGATAGATGACAGGTCGAGCAACGGGGTGCCGAATTCTTCAGCCGCTGAATTGGCTATGTCTTTTGCACTGGCAAGATTGTTCTGCACGAGGTGAGTCACAAATGGCACTCGTGTCTTCATGGCTTCCTCGTAGGCATCCTTCGCTACGTTTGGTTCGAGCAGGTTGTCTTCGACCAACCTTCTTGCAAGTCCACTGACCTGGATTGGATTCGCTGCCATAATTTCTAAATCCTGATTCGGGTACCTTATTGTCCCTGAAAAAGCGCTTTCTTAATACTAATAGTAGCCTTCAGGTATCACCCTGCTTTGTTCGGCGGTATCCTGATAATAGGCTATAACTGACGCTAAAGTTTACAATTCACTCAGATTGCTGTCGATAGCCATAAATTGCAAAAAAAGACTGGAAGCAGGTAAGAGCCTGGAAATGTGACCAAATTTGTCACTTTCTGACACGGATTCCCGAATTATCAGGTTTTGGCTGACGATTCAGGGAAGAAAACGGATGAACGGTCGCAAAAACAAGGGTTTTTTGTTGGCACGGCAATTGCTCCCTTAATCGCACGGACTGCTGTTCCAATGTTAATTCTTTAGACAGTCTCTACTTTTAATAAATTTCGGAGTTATCGTAATGAATACTAAACTGCAACAAGGTTTTACCTTGATCGAACTGATGATCGTTGTAGCGATCATTGGTATTCTCGCCGCAGTTGCCTTGCCTGCCTATCAGGATTACATCAAGACAGCTAACATGACCAAAGTGAACTCTCACTACGAGGAAGCTGTACGTCTGGCGCGTTCTACCTACGTAAAAGGTCATACACAGATCGCACTGGGTCTGACTTCAACTGTACCGACCACAGCAAGTGGCTGGATTGCAATCTTCAACCCAGGTGGCAACCTCGCACCAGGTGCTGGTGATGCTTATCTCGGTACAGCGGATGCAACGACTGGTGCTATTGGTGTAGCTGGTGGTGCTGTTTCGGTCGTAATTTCTCGACCGGCATATTCAGACCTGACTGCTAAAGGCGCTACGGTTGTTGCTGCAGACGAGCAATAATTAGCAAGTGTCAAGCTGAAAAAGCCGACGAGGTATACCTCGTCGGCTTTTTTGTGCACGAGGGTCAAAGACTGGTTGACTTGTGCACACTAAGGTTGAATTATAACAATATGACTAGCGATTTTAGTTTTAGTACCTCACCAATAATTGTAGATAACCACATTTCTCCAGTGAGCAGTGAATTGAACAATCAACAAGGTATGACGTTGATCGAAATAATGATGGCGGTTGCCATTATTGGCGTCATCGCTGCCATTGCGCTGCCTACCTATACTGATTATGTGGAAACAGCACGTCAAACAGTCATGGTTGATAATATGGCGACAATCCGTCTGTTCGAAGAAGAAGCAAGAATGGCGACCGGTTCCTATAAGGCGGGTACTTATGATCCTGCCGATCCCGATGCGGCAGGAGGTTTGAAAACCGTGATTGGCTGGGATCCGCGTACATCGGACGAAACCATCACCTATGTTGTCGATAATGTGACAACTACCGGCTATCGAGTTACCGCGACCCACTCAGCGGGCACTGTGGTCGTCAAAAACTATACCAAGCCCTGATCTCCCCAGGTTTGCCTGATATAAGCTGCACCTTTTTCCGCAATCATCATCGTAGGTGCATTGGTATTGCCAGATGTGATAGTTGGCATTATCGAGGCATCGATCACCCGTAGCCCTTCAATCCCCCTGACTTTTAACTCGCTGTCAACGACTGAATTATCGTCCTGCCCCATTTTGCATGTGCCGACGGGATGGAAGATTGTTGTGCCGATATCACCGGCAGCTTTGGTTAGTTGATCGTCCGTCGTGAGTTCAGGGCCAGGTTTCAATTCCTGTGGTGAGAAGGGTTTGAGCGCATCGGCCTCCATGATGCGGCGTGTAAACTTCAGACCTGAAACCGCGACATCCATATCTTCTGTGGTTGACAGATAGTTTGTCGTTATCGCCGGATAGTCCTCGGGATTATTGGTTTTTATCCTGATATGCCCCCGGCTTGTAGGTCTTAGATTGCACACCGATGGAGTAATTGCATTATAGGTATGCAGCGGCTCGCCGAATTTCTCAAGTGACAATGGTTGAACATGCCACTCTATATTTGCCGTCGGCTGAGATGGGTCGCTCTTTGCGAATGCGCCGAGTTGTGATGGTGGCATAGTCAGGGGGCCGGTTTTGAATAGCATATACTCAAGCCCCATCATCGCCTTTCCGAAAAGGGAGCGATAACGCTGGTTCAGGGTAACTGTATTAGATACCTTGTAGATTGTTCTGACCTGGAGATGATCCTGGAGGTTTTCCCCCACGCCGGGCAAATCATGAACCACGTCTATCCCTTTTTCCTTTAGAAACCCTCCCGGACCAATGCCTGATAATTGCAATATTTGTGGTGAACCAATTGAACCGGCTGACAGT
>CAZJRI010000144.1:4215-13647 GCA_964548025.1 uncultured Pseudomonadales bacterium | reverse complement strand
GATTGACGCGGATTTAGATCAAATTCGGCTAGTGCATTAAGTAAGTGCCATTCGGATCTGATAGAGAATCCGAAAGAACAGAAAACCTGGACATCTCTTATTACTACTCGTTACTGTGGTTTAGCAAAGAATCGCTACTCTAGACGTTCAATGTGATGAAACGCCATAGACTTCGCGAGAGTTCAAGGAGGATACAATGCAAATTCATAGCTTTATTGCTCTGGGCCTGATCTGTTGTTTAAGTACGCAACATATCTTCGCGGATGCCGAGGACAGCGAGCAGCCCCCACCTGTCAGTTCCATTCCCCTCAATCCCGATGATCCAACCATCGACATATGGAAGGTCCCCCGTGACTTCAGCAAGGACAACAGACCACCCGGACCGATCAATATCCAGCGATTCCCCGGCGGACTCTCAAAATCAGGTATCCCGACCTTTTTTCGCCTGCCTGTTGCTTTGACACCCGAGGACCTAGAAGCAGGTGAAGTGGATGTTGCCATAATGGGGGCAGGCCTGGACATGGGTACCGGCATGCGAGGCGCTGCATACGGTCCAAATCGCCTGCGCAATGCCCCGAACTACACCGGTTGGGGTACATTTTCTGAGCCGAATATGCATGTGATGGTGAACTGGGAAGCACAACTAAAAGTCGTGGACTATGGTGATGCACCGATTGATCATCTCAGCACAGAACGATCGATGGAACCCATTCGTAAAATGGTGCGCGAAATTGCTGAAACGGGCACCATCCCTTTTATTATCGGCGGCGATCACTCACTGGAATATCCTGATGTGGCCGGTATTGCAGATGTATACGGCAAGACAAAAGTGGGGGTGATCCACTTTGATGCCCATTATGATGCCGGGGAGATCGGCCTGGGACATCTGATCAGTCACGGACAACCAATTCGGCGCCTGATAAATGAGGGTCATATTCTGGGTAAAAACTATATCCAGGTTGGCCTGCGTGGATACTGGCCGGGGAAACGGGGTTTCGAATGGATGCGCCAACAGGGCATGCGCTACCACACAATGGTAGAGATTGAACGGGATGGCTGGCCAGCAGTGATGAAACGCGTAATGGAAGAAGCCAGTGAGGGAACAGAATATCTCTATATCTCTCTCGATATCGACGTGCTTGACCCGGCTTATACACCCGGCACAGGCACACCCGAACCGGGAGGATTGACAACCCGTGAATTATTCCCGCTGATTCGTTCGCTATGCGCAGACAACAGGCTGGTTGGATTCGAACTGGTAGAGTTTAATCCGCTGGCAGATCCTGGTTATACAACCGGGTTGAATGCAGATCGGCTCGTTCGTCAGTGCCTGACCGGTGTCACCATGCGCAAGCTGGATCTGCCAGGTGACTATCTCAGTCCATTAACGGTAGATGACAACCGGAAATCTGACTGAAGGAAATTAAGCCTTCACTTAAATTCATGTCATCTGCCACTTACCCGCTTCACCGAGGCTCTTTCTGTATGCGGGCAGGCATAGCCAGAACATGACGGCAGCGAGCGGATAAAACAATCCATTTGATGTTGCAATCGAATAGTGCAGCATCATGTCATCCTGGTATAGAAAATCAGTGAAAGCTGCAAGCACACTCGTTCCAATAGCCATCCCCAGAATATTGGTCACGAATATATAGATCGCCGTAATCTGTCCACGCATCTGGTTTGGTGTAATCACTACGATGGATACCGCCATAACACCGAGATAAGAACTGCTCATCACGACGCCTGGCCATAGTATGAAAAGAGTGAGTTGTGCATCCCCAACAAGGGGCGCCAAAATCGTCAATGGCAGAGCAACCAGCGATGTAATCAGAATGGTTCGAACATTTGCGTCGTCATAACCTCGCTTACTTAACATGCCCGACATCCAGGCACCAAACATGACCCCTGCGCTACCGGCAGTAAGCAGGATCATCCCGAATGAGAATCCCGCCTCGCTCTTGGACATACCATAATTTCTGAACAGAAATTCAGGATACCAGGCGGCACTACCATAGCCAGCCATGGCCAACATGGCGGAACCCACAAATAGTGTGAGATAAACCCGTCTTCTTACCCAGATAAATCTAAAAACGGTTGAAAGTGGCAGTTGAGCTATTTCCGTCGTATCACCAACAAGATCTTTGCGCGTCGGTTCGGTGATGGTTAAAAGGAGCAAACTGAGAATCAGACCCGGTGCGCCCACACTGATAAGCGTCATTTGCCAGGGTTTGACCTGACCAATTAACGGCAGATGAATGCCGCCCAGGTCGGTGAAATAATCAAATAGAAAACCCCCTACGACAAGGGCCAGTCCTCCGCCGATATAGACTCCCAGCTTATAAAACGACATGGCAAATCCGACCAGCCTGGGGCGAAAGCTGTCGAGGATCAGGGAATAAGCGGGCGGTGAAAGCCCGGCTTCACCCGCACCCACACCCATGCGAGCAGCAAAAAGCTGGGAGAAATTACTGGTAACCCCACAGCTCATGGTCATCAGGCTCCAGAAAAATACCGAGCCCGAGACAATTAGTTTTCTGGAGTAGCGGTCTGCCAATCTGCCAAGCGGTAAACCGGCAACGGAATACAGAAGTGCAAAAGCGGCACCCTGGAGTAGACTATATTGGAAATCGGTAATGCCAAACTCTTCTCGAATCGGCCCTACAAGCAGAGAGAGTATCTGTCGATCAATGAATGACAAAATATAGGCTGCAAAGAGCAGAACGAGGCAATATATAGCTGCCGTAAGTTCTGGATACACATTCGCATCGTCATCTGCGGGTGATTCTGAACCCCGAATCGTTGACATCTTGTCTGATCCTTACCACAAAGCAATCCATCAGCGCATGATCATACACATTCTTAAGCCTTATATTCTTAAAACCACTGACGTTACGACAGATGTTGAGCAGAACTGGAATTACAAGTCGGCGAGTGAAGTACTCGAAAGGGTATTCAGTATCGATGAATTGATCGCGGTCCAGCCTGATTGGAGCGGGCAATTCTCCTGCAATTTACAATCACCATTGATCGAAACACATTCCGTTAGTGAGATCGGCCCTTCCAACGCTTCAATCACTTCAGCGATCGATATCTGTTCTGCCGACCTGGCCAGTTCATATCCCCCACTGGTGCCGCGATAGGAATTAACAATACCCTGCCGTGACAATTGCAGCAGAATTTTTCGCACTGTGGCAAGCGGTATCTCAGACATCTTTGAAAGTTCTCTGATACTGACGATCCCATCCTGTCGCTTAAGATTATCTGCTAACACAAGTGCATAGTCAGCGAGTTTTCCTATCTTGAGCATGCATTTCTCGAGTTATAACCCTTTGAATTGTAAGGGTAGTACATTTTGAGCCAATAGCATACTAAATTGGTCTTGATTTCCATAGAATACCAAACTAGTATTCTATGGAGTTTTAATCCCTGAAGTCTCATGTCAAAGCAAAAATTCGAGAACTCATCACAGGTTGCACCAGACCATGTGTGATGAAGAAGTAAATACATCACGACGATCCTGGCTCATCGCTGTTACCACGGCGCTGGGACTTACCGGCATAGGCGCCTGGGCAACGCCGTTTATCCGATTCCTGAGCCCAAGTGCCAGAGCAAAGGCAGGTGGTGCTCCGATTGGTGTCGACATAAGTCTGATTCCGGAAGGAACATTGAAGATTGTGGAGTGGCGGGGAATACCAATTTATATTATTCGGCGCTCTAAAAAAGACCTGATTCAGTTGAAGTCAATAGAGCCCGAACTCAAGGATCCTGAGTCGGAAACTGATCAGCAACCTGACTATGCCAGAAATCAGACCAGATCGATCAAACCTGAGATTCTGGTCGTCGAAGGCATCTGTACTCACCTTGGATGTACGCCGAAAATGAGGACGGCAACTGAAGAAGGTGAATTCAATTCCCTCTTCTGCCCCTGTCACGGTTCACGATTCGATTTTGCGGGGCGTGTCTACAGAAACGTCCCTGCGCCGGATAATCTCAGGATTCCAAATCACCACTATGCAGATGAAGATCTGCTTATCATAGGAAATGATAAGGGAACAGTCTGATGAGTAGCGGTATCGATCGTTGGGAGCGAATCCTCCATTGGGTTGACTATCGCCTTCCTGTCGTAAAAGCCTACAAGACTCACATGAGTGAGTACTACGCACCCAAGAATTTCAATTTCTGGTACTACTTCGGGATTCTCTCGATGGTTGTACTCGTCATCCAGATCGTCAGTGGCATCTGGTTAACGATGCAATATACCCCCAGTGAAGATGAGGCGTTCAACTCCATTGAATACATCATGCGTGACGTGAACGGTGGGTGGTTCATCAGATACATGCATGAGGTTGGGGCATCCTGTTTCTTTCTGGTTATCTACCTGCATATATTCAGAGGACTGTTGTACGGGTCATATAAGGAACCAAGAGAACTCCTCTGGTTGATTGGCGTTGCAATCTACATTCTTCTGATGGCAGAGGGATTCTTTGGCTATATCCTCCCCTGGGGGAATATGTCCTTCTGGGGCGCCAAGGTAATTCTCTCGCTCGTTGGTGCCATCCCCTATATCGGCGAGCCATTGCAGATCTGGATACAGGGTGATTACCAGATCTCAGGGGTTACTCTCTCAAGGTTTTTCGCATTCCACGTTGCGTTAATTCCATTGGTTCTGCTGATACTGGTTTTCCTTCACATAATCGCTCTACATCAGGTTGGTTCAAATAACCCGGAAGGCATAGAAATCAAATCATTTAAAGACGAGAAAGGTATCCCGCTAGACGGCATACCATTCCACCCTTATTACACCGTACACGATCTCATACCGATCATATTGTTTTTGATTTTCTTCTTCGCTGCGATTTTCTATTTCCCGGCTGGCGGCGGCTATTTCCTTGAACCACCGAATTTCGTCCCGGCCAACAATCTCAGCACACCCGAACACATAGCACCGGTTTGGTACTACACGCCGTTCTATGCCATGTTAAGAGCAGTTTCGATTGACTTTATCGGCATCAGCGCAAAATTCTGGGGATTGCTTGTTATGGCGACAGCAATACTCTTAATATCAGTTCTCCCCTGGCTGGATCGAAGCCCGGTTAAGTCGATTCGTTACAAGGGCTGGATCAGCAGATTTATGCTATTCATCTTCGCATTCAGTTTTATCGCGCTGGGTGTTCTGGGTGCCAATCCGGTTGACTGGGCACCTGGCTGGTTGCCTCCCTTTTTTACCGTCTTGTACTTTGCTTACTTTCTGGCAATGCCTTTTTATACAAAGTATGAAAAGTGTAGAGAAGTACCGGACCGGATACCGTAGAACCTGGCATGATAAAGACACTATTTTTCTTAAGCCTCACCCTTCTCTCGTGCTCTCTTTTGGCAGCGAGTGTAGACGTCGATCTCAAGACGCCGAATATTGACATACAGGATACCGAGTCCCAAAAAAGAGGCTTCGTTGTCTTTCTCGAATATTGTCAGGGATGTCATTCAGCACGATTTATGCGTTACGGACGAGTCGCAAGTGATCTGGGCATCGACCCTGAGACAATGAAAGAATATATTAAGGATGGCAGCAAGATTCACGATGAAATCAAGTCAATTGCACCTGCCCAGGCTCTGGAGGATTTTTTTGGCGTTGCCCCACCGGATTTGAGTCTTGAGGCCAGGTATCGTGGCGAAGACTGGTTGTATTCCTATCTGCTTGGATTCTATCCCGACGAAACCACTAACTTTTCCTACAACAATTCTGTTATGCCGAGAGTGAATATGCCCTGGGTGCTGAACTACCAGCAGACCCATGACTCCCCGGAGCAATTTGAATCAAAAATTGCCGATCTGACCAACTTCATGGCTTATATGGCTGAGCCGATTCGACCTTATAGAGAAGCTGCTGGCAAGTGGGTGATTTTATTTCTGCTGATACTGCTTATACCGGTTTATATGCTCAAACAAAGCTACTGGAAGCACCTCGCGCACTAGCCCGGATAATTCCCCTGACCCGCGTAAACACCAAGGTCCCATTACCTAACTTCGTCAGCTATTTACTCATATCGCTATAAGGCAAATGGCTTTCCATTGTTGGTTGCGTTATCGAAATGGATTTCTGAATTCTCAGTATTCATGTTATCGAGGCTGACCATTGAGGAGCCAAACCGGGTATTGTTGAAGTGAATTCCACACTCCCCGAATTGAACACCGTCAAAAACAACATTGCCTTTCTCGAAACTGGCATCCATGAAAGATACTATGCCATCTGAAAACCGTGCATTCGTGAACAGTACGTCTCCACCAGAAAATACTGCCTCTCCAAATGCCGCTACCCCCTCTCCAAACCGGCATTCCTCAAAACTGACCCACCCCTTACCAAATCTGGTTTTCCTGAAAAAAGTATTCCCTTCGCCAAAATCGGTTCGAGAAAAGTCGACCTCCCCTTCACCAAATCCGGATTCAACAAAATCTACACTGCCTTTTCCGAAGTTGGCATTTGTAAACGAAAATCTGCCATCGCCAAATTCAGCACCACTGAAATCAATATTACCGTCACCAAAACTGGCATCTGAAAAAGAAACCAGCCCGGTACCGAAACGGGCTCCACCAAAATCCACCTCACCATCAGAAAATCGGACTTCATTGAACAACACATCACCGTTGCCAAATAGTGCTTCGACAAAGTAAGTTTCACCGCCTTTGAATTGAGCACGACTGAAATCAACATCGCCATCACCAAACTCTGCACTTTCGAAAATTACAGGTCCTTCTGCAAATACGGCACCCCGAAACGAAACGTCTTTGTCACCAAAATGCGCCCGCCTGAAACTGACGGGAACCGGGAAAATGAAACCATCGAAATCAACCTTTTGTTCGCCATCCTGGCCTATATCCAGGTTGGCGAAATCAATTCGCGAGTATTCCGTAATTCGTTCATTCCAGATCACATTTCCCTGGTTGAATAGAGAGAGTGCTTCGTCTCTTCGAAGCGTTTTAGATTTCTTGTCGGTATTCATCGGGTTGCATCCATCAAACTGGCTATCATCGTAATCCTCTGAATCCGATTAATCGTAAGGCGAGAATCTTAATGGTATTTAAGTAGCAGACTCTGAAGTTTAGAAATTAGCTGGACCTGACTAAAGACAGTGTAAGGGATAACCTGCTACTCGCCACCGATCTTCACAGTCATCGGTTCTTCACCGGCAATCAGCACGGTTTTGGCTTCGGGCTTCGGACTATCTTCTTCATAGTCATACTGCTCTTCAAGTATGACCTTGCCCTGCTTGTATTCCTTGAAAACCAGTATCCTGCCGATTGCATCATATCTGGCCTCATAATAGGTGTAGAACTGGTAGACCTCTTCCAGATTCTTGTCTTCTGCCAGATCATTAACGCCGCCTGATTCAACATAATCATTTGAATAATAGCTAATTCCCTCTTTGATTTTTTCAGGTCTGGACATTGCTTGAGGAGAAATTGCTGCCAAAGGCAGGATAACCATCAAAGTCAGTATGAAACGCTTGGTATTCTGGATCATCGATTACTACTCTGCGATTATCACGCCTTTCATATCGTAATTCGCATGTATCTTGCAGACATAGTGGTAGGTACCGGCCTGGTTAAAAACAAGCGAATACTCTTTTGTCGCCCTGACTTTTATGGGTTTTTCAAGAGTGGGTGCAGAATCAAACTCGATTTCAAAGGCGATATTGTGATTGGTATCATCGTCATTTAACCAGGTTACCGTATCACCTGTCTTGATATTCAATTTGACCGGGTTAAATTCCCAGCCCGCCATGCCAATTTTGTGTTCCTCTGCCAGTGCTTCTACTGAAAAAATAGTGGTAAAAACGGTCCAAAATAAAAGACCGATCAGGGTTCGAAATGTGGTCATTGGATCAGTTCCCTTCAACAGGGAATCCTCAGCAGAATCTTTCGCCAATATACCATGGATTCCCTGCTGGTTCATAAATCGCATGATCAATAACTGACACTATTTACGTGACTCAGGGGACTTTTGCCCAGGGCATCAAAATATTGACGGAGATCATGAAAAATGGAAAGAAAATGAGTCTTTTTTTGTCCCGCTTGATTTAGGTTAGGGCACAAACTCAATTTGGCTTCTACTATTACACAGGAACTTTGTTCTATTGATACAAAATCATCGCAACCTTAGAAGGGGAAAAATCGATGAAGAAGCAATTCAGCTTATTTTTATTTGCCTGGCTAGCGGCAACCGCCACAAGTGCAGGTGCAGCATCACTTCAACCAGTACCGACCTTATCCGAACAGGATTTTGACAAAGCACAGTATATGTACTTTGACCGGTGTTCGGGTTGTCACGGTGCTTTAAGAAAAGGTGCTACTGGTCCCGACATTACACCAGCAAAAACACTCAAGAAAACACTGCCAAAACTGGCCAAAATTCTCTATGACGGCACCGAGGGTGGTATGCCCGGCTGGGGTCGCGATGGATTCATGACTCGCGAAGAAACCGAGTTAATGGCCAAGTATGTACAGATGGAACCACCAGAGCCACCTGAGTGGGGCATGAAAGAGATGATGGCATCCTGGAAGGTACACGTACCTGTAGAGGACAGACCAACTAAACCCCCCAGAGGCAAGAACTGGAAGAACTACTTCGGTGTTGTACTCCGTGATGTGGGTAAGATTTCCATAATCGACGGCGACACAAAGAAGGTTCTGAATACCATTCCATCTGGCTTCGCAACTCATATTCTCAGAACATCTGCTTCCGGTCGCTACATGTATGCAATCGGACGTGATGGCAAAGCAACCATGATGGATATGTGGGCCCCCCCGCCTAATCAGGTCGCCGAGGTTCGTACAGGAGTAGATGCCAGATCCATCGATACCAGCAAGTTCAAAGGTTTCGAGGATAAGTACGCGGTTGTGGGTGACTACTGGCCACCACACTACGTAATCATGGAAGGTGACAGCCTGAAACCACTGAAGGTGATCGGTACTCGCGGTTATACTTACGATACAAACGAGTATCATCCAGAGCCCAGGGTTGCTTCTATCGTTGCATCTCACCACGCTCCAGAATGGGTGCTCAACCTGAAAGAAACAGGCGTTGTACTACTTGTGGACTACAGCAAGCTTGAAGACGGTACAGTTACCGAAACCAAGATCAATGCTGAGCGATTCCTCCACGATGGCGGCTGGGACTCAACCAAGCGATACTTCCTCGTTGCAGCCAATGCCCGGGATACAATCTCGGTTATCGATACGGTTGACCGAAAGCTGGTCAAGAATATCGTGACCGGTACCAAACCACATCCTGGTCGTGGCGCAAACTGGGTCGACC
This sequence comes from uncultured Pseudomonadales bacterium, assembly GCA_964548025.1. Classification (GTDB taxonomy): domain Bacteria; phylum Pseudomonadota; class Gammaproteobacteria; order Pseudomonadales; family Azotimanducaceae; genus JAHRVQ01. The sequence goes on along the minus strand of CAZJRI010000144.1, from coordinate 4,331 downwards.
CCAAGTACGGCAGGGTCTGGGCTACAGTTCACCTTGGTGAAGGTCTGGTATCTATCATCAGCACCGACCCCAAGAAGAAGTGGGCATGGACGGTTGTCAGGGAATGGGAACTCGAT
>CAZJRI010000144.1:0-4205 GCA_964548025.1 uncultured Pseudomonadales bacterium | reverse complement strand
CCGAAGAGCTGATGGGTCTATTGCGACAATACCATCAATCAGAACAAGTCCAATGTCCTGACGGTATTTGATATCAAGAATCCAGAAGCACCACCCAAGGAAATAGTATTCAAGAAGAAAGTGGTGCATATGGAATTCAACAAGAAAGGGAACGAAGTCTGGGTCAGCCTGTGGGATAACGAAGGTGAGATCGTGATACTGGACGACAAGACCCTAAAAGAGAAAGCACGTATTAAGGGACTGCATACGCCAACTGGTAAATTCAATGTCTATAATACGACGCATGACATCTACTAGTGGGCAATTTCTCTAACTAGATGATAACGGGGGGGTTAAGAGCGACAATGAGAGCTTTTAGTCCCCTTTTTATTGCCTAACGATAAAGGAAACAATTATGAATTCTATAAGCTTTAACTCCCTGATTTTGAGTTTATTACTAGCAATCTCACCAGCAGTATTTGCTGCCGATGATCATCAAACACCAACTGCACCTGCGGAATTTCTGGAAATGGAAAATCCGGTTGACGAAGACGATGTAGATGACGCCTTCCTGAAGTCAGCGGGCAAACTCTACAAGCGTAAGTGCAAGAAATGCCACGGAACAGATGGTGATGGTCAAGGATCGGCTGCAGAGGATATCGAGATTAAACCCACTGATTTCACTGTAGCTGGCTACATGGAGGAAAAGTCAGACGGCCAGTTATTTTGGATAATCAGAGATGGTAGTGAAGGTACCGAAATGGAGGCGTTTGGTCCGGGGACGGATGTAAACATCTCTGAAGAGGATATCTGGAATCTCATCAGTTTTATGCGAGCGAAGTTCACTAATTAGATCCTGATCAGCAACAGCATTTGTGAAAGTTATACCCGGACGGTTCACCCGTCGTATGTAGTTTCTTCATAAATCTGTCGGTATTGAGACGCTGCAATTCTGCTTGAATTGCAGCAATACCGGACAGGAATCAGCAGAGAACCAAGCATATTTATTATTATATTTGCGAACACAAGTACCAACAATCATGCCTGAAAAAATTGATGTCAAAGACATAACCGATCCGCACGACCAGCCCAGAGCCTTCGGTCTTCAGACGCCGGGGACAAAAGGTGTCGCTGGTGCCAAGCGCTATGCAATGGTCATCGATCTGCGAAAATGTATTGGTTGCCAATCCTGTGTCGTTGCCTGTAAGGCAGAATTCGGCGTTGCACTCGGTGTCTGGCGAACCTGGGTTAAGGTCGCTGACAAGGGGCGTTATCCAAATGCGCGCAGGGTATTTATGCCAAGACTCTGCAATCACTGCGACTACCCGGTTTGCGTGCGCAATTGCCCGACCCAGGCAACCTACAAACACGAAGACGGTTTTGTCTTGCAGCGATATAACAGATGTATAGGTTGCAGAACCTGTGTTGTAGCCTGCCCGTACAACGCCAGACATCTCGTGCCTGCCAAGAGAACAGATAACAAGCTGCCCACACTGGTGGTCGATAAATGCACCTTCTGTTTTCACCGGGTGAAGAAGGGTCTTCTTCCATCATGTGTCCAGGCGTGCGTAGGAGGAGCTCGCATTTTTGGAGACATGAACGATCCTGAAAGTGAAGTGAGCAAGCTGATATCAACTGAACGAGTCACGGTGTTGAAGCCTGAACTGGGTACCAGTCCGTCGGTTTACTATATTGGTGGCGACTGGGAAATTATGGATGAACCCCATAGTTATCTGAATCGTACCACTCAGCTACGTGAGGAATTCAACACCTTCAAACGAAATCACGAGGGTGATGCATTTGGAGATATCGTTGAAGGTGAATCCACCATGTATCACGTGAGCAAGAATTTTACCGATTTTCTGCATTCGGTCCCTCATAAGTTCGAGGGTGTGATGGATACACTCAAAAAGCTGTTGTTCGGATAGGGGGTTCGAAGATGGAAGAGAGCGTAATAACTCATAACGTATTTCATCATGTTGCATGGGGTACACCTATCTCAATCTACTTCTGGATTGTCGGTGCCAGTGCAGGTTCTTTCGTCATTTCAAGTTTTGGCTGGGTATTCGGCATCAAACGCTACAAACCACTGGCGCTTACTGCATCCGTACAGGCTATCATTCTGCTTCTAATTGTTCCTGTACTACTTATCTGGGATCTGGGTAAACCAGAGCGCTTTCTCTATCTGTTACTACCTGGCTACTGGCACTCCACAGGCCCCATGGCATGGGGATCCTTGTTGATTGCTTCCTACCCGATTTCCATGATTATCTATACCTATTTTGTCATCCGCAACAATCAGACCTGGGCAAAGATCTTTGGCATCGTCGGCATCGTGCTGGCATTGTCAACGCACTGGTACACAGGGGTTGTCATGCAGTTAAACCCGGGGCGCTTCATCAATCATACAGCGCTCGCTCCCCTGCTATTTCTAACCGGTGCCTTTATCTCCGGTATTGGTCTGCTGATTGTCATCCTCTGGATTCATAACATGGTCGTCAAGATCAAGAACCGAATTGACTGGGCGCTTATGGAGGAGATGGCCCAATACATGATGCTGGGTATCGGGTTCGATATCTTCCTCCTCTTTCTGGAGCTCATGCAGTCTATCTACGGAAATCAGAATGAGGTCATCGCCCATGAGATGGTTTTGATGGGGGTCTTTCGATTCTCCTATCTATGGCTTGAGGTGATCATCGGGTTGTTTATACCCTTTGCCATTCTCTTAAGCCCTTTAAAGAGGATGAAAACAGGTATTGTTGTTGCCTCCTTTCTGGTTGCTATCGGTGTATACGGTATGCGGATCTGGTGGGTCATGGGTGGGCAGTACTTACAAACATTTTATTGAGCAACTATATCTTCAGACTTAGTCTGTTGAGGGTCTTATGTCAGACACTAAAAAACTAAAACCGTTAATGATGGATCGGCGCGAGTTTCTCAAAGCCAGCGTCATCGTCACCAGCGCCGCCGCCTGCCCTGTGGCAGTAGACGGGATGGAACTCGAGATGGGTGGCAATAACTTCCATCAAATCAGAACCTTTGCTCCCCGGGAGAAAAAAGTGTTCTTGTGTACGATGTGTCCTTATTTCGACGGTGGTTTCACATTCTCGGAAAAAGGCGACATTAAAAAAGTCGAGGGAATACCCGACCACATAGCCACAAGAGGCAAATTGTGCTCTAAAGGTCTGGCGTCATTCTTCAGTGCAGCGGATCCTGATCGAATTCTTCAGCCCCTCAAGCGGGTCGGCAAGCGCGGCGGTGGTCAGTGGCAGGAGATCAGTTGGGACGACGCCCTGGAAGAAGTCGCTAACAGGGTCGATGCGGCAATATCAGATCATGGCGCGAACAGCGTTTATCTCAATGAAGGCGCTTTCAAGGAAGGCGGAACCCTGCGATTTATGGACACCATTGGTTCCGATTCGGTTGTCAGGAGCCGATTCACATCTCTTAGCAATACTGCAAAACAGCAGGCTCTCGAAGAAGCCATTGGGGTAGATTATCTTCTGGCGGATCTTGAAAATTCGCACTATGTCCTGAATTTTGGCTCGAATATACTCGAAACTGCCCCACCGCTCGCCCAGCGCCTCACCGATGGTGTTGTAAATAATCGACTAAAACTCGTCACTTTCGATGTACGCTTATCCAATACTGCCGGGCGCAGTGATGAATGGATTCCAGTCTTCCCGGGCAGCGATGGCATAGTGGCACTGGCTATGGCTCACGTCATTCTATCTGAGGATCTGGCGGATACAGAATTTATCAACAAGTGGACAAATTACAATGCCGCGGATCTGACAAAGGAACTGGCTGGTTATACTCCCAAGATGGCAGAAGAGGCCAGTGGTGTCCCAGCGGATACAATCCAGCGGGTAGCCAGGGAATTTGCGAAAACCAGCCCGGCAAGTGTTCTCAGTCATAATGGTGTCACCTACCATCAAAATGGTATTGACGGTGAGATTGCTTGTCTGTTGCTTGCTGTTATTACGGGGAACATCGACAATGAAGGCGGTAACTGCCTGCCACGGCAATTCAACATTCCGCAGCCTCAACCGGCACCTGAGCCCAAGGGAAGTCTGGCCAGAACGCTGAATCATACATTCCCGTTTGAAGTGAAAGAAGGCAAGCACGACGTTAAAGTTCTCTTCAATCATATGAGCAATCCGGTTTATACGTCACCGGCAGCGAGCGTATGGCGCGAGACTCTAAAGGATGAGAATCTTATTCCC
>CAZJRI010000143.1:11869-13712 GCA_964548025.1 uncultured Pseudomonadales bacterium | reverse complement strand
AATATCATATTCAGTTGTTCTGACAGCAACACCCAGACTTCCTGATAGACGTAGAGATCTACACCTTTCGGTAGCTGGGGTTTAGTCCTCTTCATCCAGTCACTCAGGACATCTGCCGATTCAATGGCATCAGAATCCGACAGTCGATATAGCTCCATCTCAATCGCCGCTCGCCCATCACGTGACAATCGCGCATTGCCAACCTTGGCACGGCGTTCAACAGAAGCAATATCCTCAAGACGCGTCAGGCGCCCATCGGATTGAAGCTGTACTTCAAGATTTTGAAATCCCGATGGATCTCTTTTTTGATCAAGGCTTCGGAGTTGTCTTGATCCCTGCCCCCTCCCCACGGTTCCGGCAGGTGTATTACTACTCCTTAATCTGACTTCTGAAGCAATTCGTTCAAGGTCAGTATTGAGTTCAAGAAGCTTTGCACTACTCACTTTGATGGCAATTTCTTCTTCTGGCAGGCCATCGAACTGGATCAGATCAATACCGTCTGCAAGCAATTGCTGTTCGAATTGGCGCACAATCGGAATCAGTTCTGACAATTCCCCTTCGGTTGTTACGAGTACAACGGCTATATCCTCATAGTCTATTGCCTGTGTGATTCGTATAGGCTCCATATCAGTCGGGAAATTTCTTATCTGCCCAATTCTGTCTTTGACTGAATCAGTTGCAAACGTCATATCTGTGTCGAAGTTAAACTGAATTCTTACCCAGCCGAATCCGTTCCGAGACTGGGAACTGACATCTTCAAGACCTGGCAGATTGGTAAGGCGCTGCTCGATAGGTACGATAGCCAGCCTTTCGATATCTTCTGCTGACGCTCCCTGCCAATTAACATTCACCTGTACAACCGGCCAGGTGATTGTTGGATCAATCTGTTTGTTAATGCGATCTGCAGCCCACAAACCGGACAAAACCATCATGATCATCGCAAGATTTGCAGCAACCCTATGGCGGGTGAAAATATCAATTAGGGTATTTGATGCACTCATTGAACCTGGTTACTCAGCTTATCCGACAATTAGACTCTGCACGCGCATGAACGGTTTAATTTTCTGATACCGTCCGAGGGTAAAATTTTCCGACGGAGCATTCAGGTATCCTTTTTATATTCCGAGTGTCTGGCGACTATGCATAGCACGCGTTGACCACGTCTATACAGATATCATGCCAAGTAGTTATCTGTTTGATTACAAAGCGTTTATTTGACCTTTATGCATCACTGTTTGGTCAATATGACTAGATATGCGGGTTTTAACCACCGCTAAACCAGTCATTTCAGCCGCCATAATCCGGCTTTGTGACCGCTTATCGATTGTTCCGTCAATCATTCTTCATTAGAGTTGAGCCCTGACATTTATATGGGTACCTGGAGGAAGTCATGAAATTCGAAGATGTAAGGCACATCGGTGTTGTCGGTGGAGGGATAATGGGAGGCGGTATCGCCCAGGTACTGGCGGCTGCAGGATATCGAACTTCTATTCGCGATATTACTGAAGAAGTAATCAATGACACGCGGGAAGGAATAATAGACGGCAAGTGGGGCGTAAAACGAGCGGTTGAACGTGGCAAGATGGGATTTGATACCGCAAGTCAGGTAATCGAGCTGGTTGATTATACGACTAAAGTCCAGGATCTCGCGGAATGCGATGTGATCATTGAAGCCGTCCCTGAAAAGCTGGAATTGAAGCAGGAAGTTTTCAGGGAACTCGATGGGATTGTCAAACCAGAAGCAATTTTCACATCCAATACCTCGGGTCTAGTCATCCAGGAAATTGCAAGTTCTGTATCTTCCTCCAGAAAAGAGCAATTTCTTGGCATGCATTTTTCCAAC
>CAZJRI010000143.1:0-11859 GCA_964548025.1 uncultured Pseudomonadales bacterium | reverse complement strand
CCCTGTCCCCATTATGAGCATGTGCGAAGTGATTACGACACCCCAGGCAAATCAGGATGCTATTGAAGCCATAGTGGGCATTGCCAAGGCAGCAAAGAGAGCGGTGAGCATGGTTAAAGATACACCGGGAACATACGGTTTCATTCTTAATCGGGTTTTCGCAGCCGCAGCACGTGAAGCAAGGAAGATTGTTGAAGACGGGATCGCGACACCTGAAGATGTAGATAAGGCAATGATCACGGGTCGAAATTGGCCTGCCGGATTTTTTGGAAACAGAGGCGGTATTGGCAAAGAATGGTAATGTAAGTATTTAGCTGAACCATCACCATCTACCCCTGGTTAGACAGAGATCATCCTTAGAGAATCAGAATTGTTCCTGCAGCCTAATCCCCAGACAGCATAACCGTCTTGTCATCTTCAACTGTGCCGGAATATTCGGGATTTAGCTTGTAGATCACCTCTCCGCCCTTACGAGATTGAGAAATAAAGTTCATCAGGACAATCTGCTCCAATCTATAGTGCAATTCCCGATCAGGAATGAATGAGAATTTTTCCTGTAATGTATTTACTGTCACTTCCCGGCGCGCTTCCATAAATTGCAGGATCTGAAGCTGTGTACCCGTTAGGGTTTCCCGCATTTTCCACCACTCGGGCTGTGGCTTTTCAGCAATCACTTCGGATTCTTTGCTCCCTCCGAGAAATCTCGCAATCAAGAACCCGATCAGTATCCCGACAACCAATGCAGCACCCATTTCAATTAGATTGTCCACCTGGCCAGCACCTCAAAGATCATTATTAATTCTTGTATAAGCAAGAGTATGTCATTGTTCAGGGCGAATCCATCAGAAATGACAAATGACCACTATTCCAGTCACCTTGAGTCGTGTTTTAATGGAATCCGCTACCCAGGATACTTCAGTGCTCTTATGCCAGTTCGTTCTTTATGCAGCATAATAATGCTCCTCATACCAGGCATCATCCATGCCCAGGATATGATCGCTTGCACAGAGCATTTCATACCTGCTGAGGGAAGTTATGATTTTCGGGAGACCAGTCAGTCCAAACCACTAACAGACAAGCAAATACGAAACATATATATCACCAGATTACCTATCTTTAATGAAGAAGATCCGAAAGAAAACAATCGACTTTTCAGATTTGCCAATCGATTTCATATACTGACCTCGGAAAACAACATTAGTCAACAACTGCTTTTTTCCAAAGGAGAAGTGTACAACCAGCAACTGGTAGAAGAATCCGCACGCCTGCTGAGAGAACTGGATCATCTCTATGATGCCTCAATTAGAACCATCAGTTCATGTGACGATCATGTTGATCTCGAAGTGATAACACGGGATGTCTGGTCTTTAAACCTTGATGTTTCGCTGGACCGGTCAGGTGGTGAAAGCGACCATCGATTTGGAATTTCAGAGGGCAACCTGTTTGGAAGTGGCAAACAGTTATCCATTATCAGTCAGAAGGACTCAGATCGAAAAACGAACGAACTCTCATACAAGGACAATAATCTATTTGGCAGCAGGGTACGCGCGAACATCAGTTACTCGAACAATGATGACGGCTCTAGTAAAGTGGCAACGCTCAGGCTGCCTTTTTTTGCGCTAGATTCAAAATTCGCCTGGGGAGTTCAGGTTCAGGACACCGAACGTATCGACACCCAGTATTTTCTCGGTGATGACATCTCCGAGATAAATCACGAAATAACTGACTACTCGATCCACGTTGGATTTTCATCAGGAAAGCATAATAACGTCAGTCGACGACGGATATTTGGACTTCGCCATATCGACAGCTCCTTCTCAGAGAGCGATGAATTACCGCCACCTGCCCAATTACCAATCAACAAAAAAATGTCTTATCCCTACTTTCAATACGAGGCAGTTGAGGACTACTTCACCACTGTTTTCAATCTGGATCAGATCCACAGAACAGAAGATCTGCACCTGGGTACTTTTTTCCGCGGAAGCATCGGCCTCGCATCAACCGAATTCGGTTCAGACCAGGATCGACTCGTAGTGAGTGGGGAATTTCGTGATGCGTTGTATTACGACAAAAAAATCCTGCTCCGACATCGATTTGAGTGGCATGGTATCTGGAATCAGGATACGGACACCACTGAGGATGTCATCCTCGACTATACAATTAATTACTTCAGGAGCCAGACCGACAAACGATCATTCTTTGCACAATTGAGTTCAGTATGGACAGAAAACCTCAATACCAATCAACAAATCGTACTGGGTGGTTCAACTGGCCTTCGTGGCTATGACCGAAGATTGCAGACCGGTGACAGGCGGGTTGTTCTGACTATCGAGGAGAGACAATATACGAATATCCACCTGTTCAATCTGGCCTGGTTGGGTTTCGCGGCATTTATCGACATCGGTCGAGCATGGGAGCCAGGTGTAGATGACGGACTCGATAGTGAATTGCTGGCAAACATTGGATTTGGTATTCGGCTTGCCTCCAGCAAAGCCGACGCCGGACGAATTGTTCACATTGATTTTGCATTTCCTATGACCAACCGCAACGACCCTAACGTTGATGATATTCAGGTCGCGGTAAAAGTTAAGAATTCTCTTTAACTATTTTCACCAGCAGTATGCGATTGATCTAACTATTTAACAGGGTCGCATTCCGGATACAATGGTATCTATGCAGATGGCTCGGCGAACATACTGGTTCGACCACCATCAATCACCAAATCATGGCTATTAACGAAACGGCCAGAATCACTGGCAAGATAAAGTGCACCTTCAGCAATATCCGCCGCCATTCCGGTTCTTTGCATCGGCGTTGCTCGAGCCAGGTTTTTGCTCAATTTAGTCATTTTCGCCGCATTCTCCTCATCAGACAGCGTATTCGCTCGTGCCGATCCACCCCAGAATATCGGTGTCGCGATCGCACCAGGAGAGATGCAATTAACTCTGATACCTTTTGGACCCAACCTGACCCCCGCCAGTCGCGAATAGTGCGTCAGGGCTGCTTTGGCGGCCGAGTACAGCAGATCGCCCTGATTATCCCTTATCGCTGCAACACTTGAATTATTGATAATTGATCCTCCACCTCGATTCTCAAGGTGTGGTACGGCATGTTTTATACCCAGCACAACACTGCTAAATAACAATTGCATTGCATAGTGGATAGCTGTTTCGTCAACTTCGGTAATCAGACCGCGAGTTGGCCCTCCCGCATTGTTGAACAGGATATCCAATCCGCCAAATTCCGAGACAGCGAAATCAATCGTATTTGCGATATCTTCCTCTTCCATGACATCTGCTCTAATGAATCGAGCGCTATCGCCTAGACTCTCCGCCAGTTTTTGCCCTTTCTCTTCAGATCTGCCACAGATAACCACATTGGCGCCTTCGCTGACAAATAGCGCCGCGGTCGCCTCACCAATTCCACTGGTGCCGCCGGTGATTACAGCGACCTTTTCTGAAAGTCTTTTACTCATGATTCACTCTTTTGACCTTAACTCTGGACGTGACTCAATTTATAGAAAATGTCTCAGGACTGAAAGTGCTCATTTGACTGCTAATAATTGCTAATTGAATTAAATCTGTCAGGTCTCCACTTTCACTAAGAAATCCGGCAGGATAAACTCTCCTGAAGGCTCAACTAACACAATCAATATGCGTCGGAAATTCATAGTCCCGGTACTCTTTCTACTGCCGATCATTTTTGGCATGTGGGGCCAGTACGAAATATCGCCCGACAATCTGAGCAGAAGTAATCTCACGACTTCTCTTTATCAGGTTGCAATGCTCTTCTTCGTCGAGGGTGAATGGACACTGGAATTATCTTCCGTACCCTGGCAGATAGATGTAGCAAGGTACCTGGCTCCCTTCGCCGCCTTCTTTTCAATTGTCCTGGTACTTGCAGAAACCGCCCAGGTAACATTGTCAAATTTCTTCGTCAGATTTTATTCCTCTCATATGATCGTCGCAGGTCTGGGAGAAAGAAGTCGGCAGTTTCTTCAAACCTGTCAGGATAAAGACCGGATTATCGTCATAGAAAGGAACCCTGAAAACCTGTATGTGAATCAAGTCAGGGATTCAGGCATTCGGGTAATCGTGGGTGATATTTTTGACAACCAGATGTTTCAACGAATTAATCTGCTTCAGGCATCAGCGTTACTCGCGTTTACGGGAGATGATGGTAGCAATGTCGAGTTAGCCATTAAAGCAAGGAATCACGTTAAGGATCTTGCGGACAATTTGCGCCACCTTAGAATCCATATCCATCTGGATGACATCGGACTGGCTCATCAACTGGAAAGCTATCCAAAATTCTTCGCCGATTATCCGAATACAGAAGTCTCTTTCTTTAGCGTTTACGATTTAAGTGCCAGAGAATTGCTGGAAGAATATCCGCCGGAAATATTTGCCGACGTAGCCGCTCAACCGAGAGTCCACTTCGCCATCTATGGATTCAAGCGACTTGCAGAGACCTTAATGATTGAAGCGGCACAGCTCTGTCAGTATGCGAATGGTACAAAGCTTCGATTTACCATCTTCGATGAAGATGCCAAGAATAAGGAAATTAAATTACTCTCGGTCAACCCCTATCTGGCGAAAATCTGCGACTTCAAATTCATTCAACAATCATCATTTGGGCCTCATGTATTTTCAGGCGAGATCGCTGAAATTCTTCCTTCAATTACCCAGCACATAGTCTGCAAAGACACAGATGAGGAGAATCTGAATATTGCCCTGATGTTGAGAACTGCATTATTGGAGCAAAAATCAAGCAATGCGCCAATAATGGTGAGGATGCAACAGTCCAGCGGGCTTGCCCAGCTACTGGAATCGAATACAGGCTTACCACTGGCAGGTCCGACTTCGAGCCATTCGATTTACACCGAGTGTCGAGGAGACTGAACCTCAGATTCTCACGCACGATGAAGCAGAAGCAATCGCCATCATGGAACACAATCGATATGTAAGCCAACGATTCCTTGATGGTTGGCAATACGGAGAGGTTCGCGTTCAGGAAGCGAAGATCAACCCCACGCTCATCCCATGGCCTGAGATGCCTTCAGAAAGGCAGATCAGTGAGACCAAAACCGTCCAGATCGAACATCAGGATTTCGCACTGAAGAGTGATCAGTTCACCAAGCGCAATTATACCCTCGGTGTTTCCGGACACCGTCTGCATAAACTCGATGTCAATAACCAGCAACTTCAGCAAAACATTCGTGATGCGCTTCTTTCAATCAGGGAACAATTTCCTGACAGGCAATTCATTGTTTTGTCGCCTCTGGCTGAGGGAGCGGACCGGTTGGTTGCAAAAATAGCCATGGAAACCCTTGACGCCTCGCTGCATGTGGCACTACCGCTTCCCTTTGACCTATATGAATCAGATTTCACAACACCTGAATCAGTCGAAGAATTCAAACAGATGGTAGGCAAGGCGAAATACTATTACGAGGTTCCGATGAGATTTGGCAATATTCGCGAACTTGCCGAGAATGTTGAAAGCAATGAAGCTCGCAACAAGCAGTATGCCTTGACCGGCGCTTACGTAATTCAACGCTGTGACAGGCTGATAGCTGTCTGGGATGGTAAACCTGAATCAGGAACGGGCGGTACAGGACAGATCGTTCGTTGGTATACCCAGGGAAATATCGACCCGGAATATCAATACCCGGACGATTACTTTCTTCCTTCACTGAAAGAGGAAGTCATCGTTCTGGAACCCAATCCATAGTGGTGATTTTATGAGACCCTATCTACTTCAATTGTAACGATAAGTACTGATGAGCGAGCTATTCCCTCAACCAAATACATTTATCGCCTTGTTAAAGGGTGCCTGATCCTCAATATCGTAGCCTGATTTAATTATCTTCGGTGAAGACAATATGCTTATTGCCGAACTACTCATCATTTCCCGGAGCTGCATCTGGTCTTCTAATTCAAGCGCTGAATGGGCCTGCTGAAGCTTTTCAAGACACCATACACGATACAGTGATACCGGCAGGCCGGTATAAACCTGTCCCTGTACAACCATATTAAATTGCTGCCTGTTCTCGGCATATGCATCAGAATTTGCATCAAGCTGTACGAGATGTGTCTCTCCGATTTCTTCAAGAAGTGGTATCAGATCATAGGGAAGTCCTTCCTCCAGATCATCACTTGTATTGCCTTCATGAGAATTCCAGACTCTCCCTACCCAGGCATAAACCGAGGGTGCATAAGTCCGCATGATTTCTACCGGTGTCGGATCCTGCCCAAAGTGTCTTAACATGGGTCCCATCAGGCTGATATCTGCAAGTGTCGGGCATTGTCCAAACATGAAAGGCCGTTTAGAGAAAATACTACTCATCAGTACCAAAGCATTTTTATAAGTGTCCTCTACATGCCCCCTGGTGATTGTTGTAACACCATCGCCTACTACAAACCTGCCTGTCTGACGACGCTGGATAAGCCGGCGTTTCATGAATCGGGGGAGCACGATATGCTGCATTAACTCGTCCACAATGATGCTGGACAGCAGTTCTCTGTCATGCTCAAAACTCCATCGATAATGCATGGCCGGTCTCCAGAGCCACTCATCTGCATAGTCCTCAATGAGCAATGATATGAATCTCTGTAGTGGATTCTCCGGAATTACGGTCGGGCCAGGATACTCAGACTCAAGGAACTGGATCATCGGGGTTGTATCCGACATCCATCGGCCATCATCCAATTCAACGACAGGCATTTGCATCGAACCTACCTGTTCCCTGATATTGCTCACATGTTTCGCAGAGGGAATTCGTTCGTACTTAATCCTCCTGAACCGCAGATAAGCTTCCAGCTTTCCCGTGAAATAAGATATTCTGGATCCGTATACCTTCAGCATTTCATATTTCCATCAAGGGAATTGAAGTCATTCGGCAGTGTCAAACAGACTCTCAAAGAGCTGGTATTGCTGTTCATCCCAATAGACAACACCTGTGGGTCCATCCTCGTCAAGCGTAGCCAGCATCAGTGCCGTCGGATAAGTTACCTCTGCTGACTGCAGATCCGGCATATCCTTGCCCCAAATACCCGTGTTGGTTGGGCCAGGGATCAACATGTTTATAAGGATGCCACTTCCTGCTACTTCCTTTGCGGTAGATCGACTAACCGACCATATAGCCGCTTTAGCTGCCCCATATGCACCTGATCGTGTTGCAGATACTTCTGCATGACGAGAGATAGTATTAATGATACGGCCATAGCCCTGTTTTCTCATGATGGGTATCGCCGCGCGCATGCCGTAAACAGTCCCGAACAAATGAACTGCCACCAGTTGTTCAAAGGTGTCTATTGGATAATCTTCGAGCATATAAGGCAGCCCATATCCTGCATTATTGAACAGGACATCGAGGCGTCCGGTCGAATTCACTGCAAGATCAATCGCCTCACGAACATCACCGTCCTTCGAAACATCGCAGGCGATTGAGGTAATACCTTCAGACAGTAGCTCAAGCCCTTTCTCATTTACATCAGCCGCAAACACCCTGGCACCAGCCCTGGCAAACCCTTCAGCCCATGCTTGTCCGAGTCCACTGGCTGCGCCGGTTATTAACACCGTTCTGTCCTTGATTTCACTCATGGTTTACTCTCTCCTTCGTAGCCCCGCACAATAACATTCAATTCAGTTGTCAGGAGTGGAGACTTTCAGCCACATAGATTAATTTGTCCCCGTATGAGCGTAATATTTTTAGCCCGGATTTCCATCTGAATCTAACAATCCCAATACGTCTGTACGCCTCGTTATCAACCGTTGGTTGATTTGACAGTCATCTCTGTTGCCAGAAGTTATCTATAGTCGTTGATAACAATCATATCGAAGTGCAGGTGCATTGTTTAGCACCTCGCTTACTTCTATTCACTGTTATACCTTGATCAAACAGACAGTGGGAATTACCATCCCCTTCATGGAACCAGGGGCATGGCTAGATCATGGTATTCCCTGCTGAGAAATGGACAGTTACTAAACCAGTTGATCCGGGAGTTACCGAAATGGCTGAGAACCTCGAACAGACGGGACTGGATGCCGTCAACAGATTCCTCGACACCTTCAATAGCAGGGATAAGGAGAAATGGGCTGATTCTCTTAATTTCCCTCATGTGCGTCCCTCCCCCTTTGGCCCTATTAACATTGCAACTACCAGGGATGAATATATTTCTCGAGTTGACTACGATCGGCTCACAGAGACTGGATGGGATCATTCAGAGTGGGACTATACAAAAGTTATTCACCTCTCAGACAATAAAATCCACGTCGCGGGTCAATGGAGTCGTTACGACGCTGACGGCAATAAAATACTCACAACACCCATTGTGTATATAGTGACTCGAAGTGAAGGAAATTGGGGAATACAATCCAGATTCGGCTCGGACCATGCTGGAGAAGACGATACTTCCGGCATGGAGACACGTGCGATTAACCTTTTTGAATCTTTCGTCGCCAACTACAGCAGCAACAGACCTGATGTCTGCAGGGATCTGATGAATTTCCCGCACTTTCAGGTAGAGCCAGGCCAGCTTAACGAGACCACCACATCAGAAGATTTCAAGACATCGGGAAACAGAATCGAAATCAATACGTTAATGGTTTTGCAGGCGGGCAACCACAGTATCAACGTCGCATCGGATATTTCAGTCACCAGCGAGAATCAAAAACGTGATCTTCAGGCAGTGGTTAATATTACGAATCGAGACGACCATCTGGGAATACAAGCCTGGTCAATCCTCGATCCTCAACAAGCCGAAGATTAGTCCGCGTAGCTGACTCCCATTCCAGCCCGGACATCATTGTTTACACCATAAGGTGCAATAGGAAACCGTAAGCCGTTGCGCGACAGGGCATCAAGTCCGGTGATGATCGATGGCAGGAACTTCGGTGGCAATGCCATCAAGAGTTCGTCGTCCATGACGCCGCCATAACGACGCTCTGCAAAACAGGGCAGAGACAAACTGGGTTCACCTGTTTTCAATGCCCGCCCCCAGGAATCTGCGCAAGCCGACTCTCCAACACAACTGAAATCTAGTTTTTTATAACCAAGCCACTGAAGTCCATTGATGAGTAATATCATCTGCGCGGGAGTGGCATAGATAAGACATATATCAGGTGGATTAAGTCTTCCTGCTGCCAGCGGACTCACCGCCATTGCTTCATACTGGCCAAAGGGCACCACATCCATCGCTTCCTGGTGCGCATTTGCATCTTCTATCGTGCCATACCAGACACCCTTCATTCTGTCTCCCGATAACCATTCATCGCTTCGGGGGTGTAGCCCCAGAACAGTACCGCACTGAGCACCAACCAGGTCATCCATAGTAATACCGACAGTCCAGCCGTTACGGCAAGCCTGACCGACAATCTGATCCGTTGTATGAACATCCTTGGGTCGACGAATTCTCGGAATCTCTTCCATCTCACTGGCAGATTCGAACATCTTCATGCCAATTGGCGTAGCCCTTAACCTGAGCAATCGATTCAGGTCCGCTACGATTGCGGGAAAATCGAAATTTGTTTCATCTGTGGCAATTACTGACATTCTTCTCTCCTGGTGAAAGGCTGCCTCGAGTTTAACCAAAGGCACCCTGATTGAATCGTTTACTTATTACCTGGGTCGGCCCCAAAAGCAATACTGAACGATACGAGAAAAGGCTGACACCTGTCCAGACCAACAAATCAGGCACAAAAAAAGCGGTGATAAATCACCGCTTCTTAGATTAACCTGTTTCCCTCTGTTTAGACGGGTTCCGGAACCTCCAGATAGGGCTGCATCTTCTCGAACGCCTTTTTCTCTATCTGACGAATCCTTTCCATTGAAACATCATACTTTTCGCTAAGTTGCTTCAGGCCAGTTTTCTCGCTCATGAGCCATCTACTCTCAACAATATCCCGTGATCTCGCATCAAGACTGAAAAGTGCGCTGGTCAGATTAGTTTGCCTGATATCTGCCGTCTCTTCGTCAGCAGCGACAAGCGCGGGATCTTCTTCCGATCCATGGCTCAGGTAGGCAACCGGACCGCAATAGCCTTCACTCTCATCATCGATGTCGATGGGGTCAAAACTCTCATCAAAATTACTGAGTCTCGACTCCATTTCAAGCACTTCTTCAGGCTTTACATTCAGATCTTCAGCGACCCGCTCAACTTCATCTCTGTTGAACCAGCCCAGTCGTGCCTTGGCTTTGCGAAGATTAAAGAACAGCTTCCTCTGTGCTTTTGTTGTCGCAACTTTCACAATTTTCCAGTTCTTCAGGATATATTCGTGGATCTCGGCTTTAATCCAATGAACCGCGAATGTCACCAGTCTTACTTCGTGATCAAGATTGAATTTCTTCACAGACTTCATCAACCCCACATTACCCTGCTGAATGATGTCTTCCAGCGGCAATCCGTAACCGGCATAGCTTCTTGCAATGTAGGTCACATATCGGAGGTGGGCAATGACTATTTTCCTTGCCGCCTCAAGGTCGTTGTATTCCTGAAACCTCTGAAATAACTCGACTTCTTCATCCCTCTCAAGGATGGGAATCAGTTGAACTGAATCCAGATAAGCCTGCAGGCTGCCTGTACTGAGCACAGGCATCTTGTTTGTCAACAGTACATCCGCTTTTGCGACAGTCATCTACAATCTCCTCCTCTCAGTTTGTTGCGCTTTTAGTCTCTACTATTTAGGCACTAAAAACGGCCATACGTTCCATAAGTAAGGGCAAATCGAAGGAATTCAAGCACTTTTTATTCACTTTTTTATACATCCGTAAGCTATTGTTTTTTAAAAATTTAATTAGACTTGTCTGGTATTGAAATATCAGCCCGGGGCAATCGCTTGACAGCTTATGTTCGCTCGGTGGTAGCATCAAACCTGGTCTTGCGAGAATGTTATGAAATCCCTTACCAAAGCACAGATAAAGTCACTCTTTGCCTCCGAGAATCACAAACCTATCATCCCTAATCTCGAACCGGTCGACTGGGCGGTACTGGACTACTTTGGCTGGATCCACCCTTCCGGTCATCTAGGTTATATTGTCACGCCACTTGGTGACGAGGATGATTTGCGAGGAGTCCAACTGAGAAGATCAACCACCACCAGCCGCAAACCGCGATTTGAAATGTGTTCATGGTGCAACCACGTTCATCATACCAATGGCACCGCGATGTTCAGCGTTGTCGTAAAGGGTACTGATGAACGCAGAACTATCGGAAACCTGGTATGCCGTAATCTGGACTGTAGTCTTCGAATCAGAAACCTGGCCTCTGATCCACCCAGTTTCATGAATGAAACCATTCATTTACCTGGCAAAATACACAGGCTGCAAAATGCCATTTACCGAATGCTGTATCGAGCAAACTGCTTATATGAGACCTAGGCGATGCCGGAAATTCCTGATCTGACAGTTTATATCGACGCACTTGAAGATCACCTGACGGGAAGTTCCATTTCCGGTATACGGATCGCGAATCCATTTATACTTCGATCAGTTGAACCACCTGTTGATGCTTTCTACGGCAGGCGTGTCGTCGGTATTCGCCGTATTGGTAAACGCATAGTCATCAAGTGTGAAGGAGAGTTCTTCATCGTAGTTCACCTGATGATTGCCGGAAGACTCCGCTGGTACCGAACTGGCACGAAGATACCGGCAAAACTTGGCCTCATTGCATTTGATTTTAATACCGGTACGCTCATTTTGACCGAAGCCAGTCAAAAGCACCGCGCCTCGGTTTATCTGGTAGAAGGCATGGAAGCTCTTGAATCGTTTGATGCCGGTGGCATCGAGGTTCTCGACTCTACGTTCGAAGAGTTCAGATCCGCGTTGACGACCGAGAACCACACCTTAAAACGGTCACTGAC